>JARRNW010000373.1:0-4021 GCA_037384565.1 Candidatus Thiodiazotropha sp. | reverse complement strand
GGCGATTCTGCTTCTGTTTTCGACGATCGAGGTTACGGCAAATATCGTTTCGCCCTCCTTTGCCGAAGCTGTGTATTCAATGTTGTTACTGACTGTCAGGCAGAGATGATCTTGATCGAAAGCTAGCATTGATGCACCGATCGCATCATCTATTATCGCGGCAGTGACTCCGCCATGCAGTCTGCCAAAGGGATTGGTCATCTCATGGCGGATAAGGTACCGGTAAATCAACCCCATTTTTTCGATGCTCATCAGGGTTGGATTCAACCATCTCATCAGTGGCGATATCGAGCGGCTTGAATCGGATCCAAGCATTGTTTTCAATTTTTCCAAATTTGTATCCATGAGAAGTTTCCCAACTTGTACAATCCAATCAGACTATAAGTCTCTTTAAGATACCTACTATAACCCAAACCCAACAAACACAACCACAAATTACCCATTTGGTTAATTATTATGCTATATTCCTCTCGATAACATGAATTATTAACCAAATGGTTAACCGATGACTCCTGATGAACTCCTGAACCAATTGCTCCATCAAGCCGAGGCACAGGACCTGAAGGAGGGTGAGCTGGCCGTTCGCGCCGGTCTGACCCCCCAGGGATTGAGCAAGGCCAAGGCGCGGGGCGACCTGCGGGTCTCCACCTTAGAAGCCCTTGGTCGGCAGCTCGACCTGGAACTATCCTGGCGTCCGATACAGCCGGAACACGACGCTACCCGACGGGTACGCTCAGGCACGCTTTTCCGCTTCGACGATAAAGACAAAGGAAGCGCCTGATGCCGCGCGACCTGCACGGGGTCATCTGGAGTCGTCTTGGTGACGCCCCGCAGAAGATGGGGGACCTGGTACTGAGCGAGTCGGAGACCCGCTTCACCTACACTCCTGAATATCTGGCAAGCGGGGATCCGGGATTCGCCCTGCTGGCGGACCCTTCCCTCTGGCAGGGAGAAACGGTGACCTACCCGGTCAGCGAGCGCATTCCGGTATTTCCCCGGCTGGTGTCGCTCATTCCCGGGAACAACCCACGCAATCTGCAACGCCGTCTCTATCTGAATCTTTTGAGATCACGGCTGGGGCGCGAACCCCCGCCCGGCATCGAGACAGAGTGGGAACTCCTCATGAGCGGTGGACACGGGGGGATCGGTCACATCGATGTGTTCCGGGATGATCTGCATGCCCATGGTTGGTACCAGTCCCGGATGGATCGCCAGAGCAGCCTCCCGATTCCTCTGGCAGAGCGATCCGACCTATGGGGGATGCTCAGGCGCGAAGTGCTCGACGAACATATCGATTTCGACCCCCAGGTGGTCATCGATGCCCTTGGGCCGACACCCTCTGTGGGGGGTATGATCCCCAAGATGCTGGTTTCTCTGGATCTCTCAAATCCGCAACGCGGCATCTATCCACCCGATACACCGGGTTTTCAGAATGTTCTACTCAAGATCGAACCACCGGAGTACGCCGGATTGCTGGAACTGGAGGCGCTGTGCCTGGAACTCCACGCAGAAGCCGGGTTCGAGACTCCGCAGGCCCGTTTTTTTACCCACGACGGCCTGCGCATGCTGGCCATCGAACGCTTCGACCAGGCCAAAGGGGGTGTGCTGCCCATGGAATCCCTGTTCTCTGTGATTGCCATGGGCAATCATGAGTTCCGGGAAACCGGTGATCTTCTACTGGACGAAATACCCGCCGTACTGTCCGCGCTCGGTCGGGTCGTACAGCTTCATCCCGGAACCGGCGAGGAACTCTACCGCCGTCTGCTGATGGCGCTGTTGACTGGCAATGGCGACATGCATCTGGACAACATCGCCCTGACCGGGGGACATACAGACTGCCGACTTTCACCCGTTTACGATCCCGCACCGATGCGCGCCTGGCCCCGTCACAACCTGATCAGCGCCATCCCCTTCGACCCCTCAGGTTATGCCCACCACGGTGAATTCTTTGCCACCCTCGGCCGCGCCTTCCAACTCCCTGTGCACAAGGTGCGCCGCTGTATCGCTGACGCGCTCGAGGCGACCGCAGACTATCCGAACCAAATCAGGTCACTCAGCCATGTACCCGCAGCTCAGAGTGAGGCCTTGCTGCATATCGCACGGGAGGAACACAGGATACTGGCGTCAGTCTCCTAGAGTAGGGTCCTATACCAGGCACTCTGAACCACCGGCTAACCATTGTCCGGATGAATTATTCTGTGCCATTGGTCGCCGTCATAGAAGGCCAGATCATCCACCCCAAATGACCATAAGACCCCATCCCGGGAATCGAGCCGGTAACCGCCAATCTCAGGTTTCAGTCCGGTATTGACCGGACGGATCTCTTCACCATCAAACTCGAACAATCCGACCAGAGAGGCGATATACAACTTACCTTCGAACCATTCCAAATCCCAGAAGTGCTCCTTGAAATCCTCCATGCCATGGACCTGAAACCCCTCAGCGTTACCGCTCAATAACGTGCCATGGTTGCCACAGATATAGACTTTGTCCTGCGAAACGCAACGTACCCGTTCAAGATGCACATTCGTTGGAGAATCCAACGCCGTCCACCCATTCGAATCTCTGTGAAATATCCTGCCGTGATACCCGACCACATAGAGGTCGTGCTCACCATTGCCATCCATTCCGTTGAAATCCAGTGCGCTGGCCGATATCTCCGTATCGAGCAGCCCGTCATCGATATGCACCCATTCACCTGGAACTTTTCGCTGATAGACCTGACCTTGATCGCCACATACGTAAAGCTGGCCATCGATACATCTTATCTGTTTAACGGCACCTGAACCCTGGTAGGTACCCGCTGTGGGTATCTTTTCGATCTCCGGCCCACCGGGAAAGTCGAGCTCCACGTCACCCTGCATGGAAAGCGCACAGTATTTTCTTCTTTCACCCGAGGTCTCGGGCAGCAGGCATACCGATACGACATCCCATTCCAAATCGTGATGTATCCATTGATCACGATCCAGATAAAACATCCTGGAAAAGTCATATTCGTTGGGATCGAGGCTCTTCAATTTCGACGCAAAATAGATGAAATCACTCTCTATGATGCAACCGTCGACAAAATATACAGACTCGATTTGTTTATCACTCATGCATGTATTCCCTGACAGGGTTTATCTACCGACAGAAGTTGCCGTTGTATTACTGGTACCCATTATATTTCTGGGTGGATTTTTTCTTCTGCCAAACGGATCCGCACGGAGTTTCGTGGACGGCTCCAGTTTCTTGTTTTTGTGATAATCCCGCATTTGCGTTTTCAGATTATCCTTATCACAGCCGGTCACCTCGGATATGACTTCCGCCGCCTTATCCTCAAGATCCCCTAACGATGCGGTATTTTTCGGGGTACCGCTGTTACCCAGTTCCCGCTCCAGTTTATCGAACTTGTGATGTATTCTTCCATGTTCCGCGAGCGACGCCACGTGCAGTTCCCGGTTGGCGTGATCCTTTCTTCGTGTGGTACCACCGGAAGGTGTCGATGATTTCGTGGCTCCGCTGACGCAGATGCACAGCCCCTCCGAATGTTTGACCGCCCCCGGATAATACGCACCATCCTCCCCCTTTTCCTTGAAACAGTGATCCGGGACACAATGGTGGGGCGTTTTTCCACCGGAACAACCATCCTTATAGGGCTTTAGAACACAGTCGCTATCATCCGGTGGTATCGCAACGGCTACCCCATCGACATCAACAGTAGGTACACTGCCCGTGCCAACCGATGGATTATGATTATGGGTGGTTAAATCCAGTTGCCTGACAAGATTGTAACCTTCGAATTTAACGTCAAATGACCAGGATATGAAGTAGACTTTACCCCTGTTGGTACTGGATATGATACCTTTCTTTGGAGCACATCCCGCTTCATCACCCATGGATTTCTTATAGTAGGATCTGTTTTTTAACATCACCTCCTTACCGGATATTTTGACCTTTTTTGTACCATTTGCGGTATCCTGGACCCAGTGAATAGTTTTTTTCACAGGCCGCCTTTAAGATCGAAAGCATGATCAACCCT
>JARRNW010000372.1:0-4036 GCA_037384565.1 Candidatus Thiodiazotropha sp. | reverse complement strand
CTGCTGGCGCAACCAGGCGGTGTCGACCAGGGAGAGGTCCACCCCGTCGATGAGCACCCGACCCGCTTCGGGGAGGTAGAGCCGTTGAATGAGCTTGGTGATGGTGCTTTTACCCGAGCCGGAGCGGCCGACCAGGCCGATGACCTCCCCGGGACGGCATTTAAGACTGATGTCATCGAGGATAAGCGGGCCGTCGGGACGGTAGCGGAATCGAATGTGCTCCAGGCTGACTTCGCCCTTGAGGGCCGGGAGTCGGGAGCGATTGGGATTGAAACCGGGCTCTCGCGGGGTGTTGAGGATGTCGCCCAGGCGCTCCAGGGAGATGCCTGCCTGTTGGAAGTCCTGCCACAGCTGCACCAGCTTGAGGATCGGGCTGCTGACCCGGCCTGCGAGCATATTGAAAGCGACCAGCTGGCCCACCGTGAGTTCGTTGCCGATCACCAGGTGGGCGCCCCACCAGATGATACCCAGGGTCATCAGCTTGTTGATCAGCCCGGCGATCTGGTTGGCGACGTTGTTGAGATTCTGGCTGCGAAAGGAGGCATGCACGTAGCTGGACAGATGGTCTTCGAGCTTGCGCTGCATCTGCGGTTCTACCGCCAGGGATTTAACCGTTCCGATGCCGGTGATCGATTCGGTGAGGAAGGCGGTGTTGGCCGCGCCGTGTTTGAATTTGTCGTTGAGTCGATGGCGCAGGATCGGGGTGATGAACAGGGAGAGCAGGATGTAGAGAGGGATGGTGGCGAGCACGATGCCAGTCAGGGCGGGGCTGTAGTACCACATGACGCCGAGGAACACGAACACGAACGAAAGGTCGATCACCAGGGTCAGGGCGGTGCCGGTGATAAAGTTGCGCAGGCTATCGAGTTCCCGCACCCGGGCCACGTTTTGTCCCACCTGGCGGGTCTCGAAATAGGCCAGAGGCAGGGCCATCAGGTGGTGGTAGAGCCGGGAGCCCAGGGTGACGTCCACCCGGTTGGTGGTGTGGCTGAACAGGTAGTTGCGGATGCCGCCAATCAGGGCTTCGAAGACCACCAGGACAAAAAAGCCCACCGCCAGCACGTCCAGGGTGGTGAAGCCCCGATGCACCAGCACCTTGTCCATGACCACCTGAAAAAACAGCGGGGTGATCAGGGCGAATAGTTGCAGAAAGAAGGAGGCGATCAGGACCTCGCCGAACAGCTTGCGGTATTTTACCAGTGACGGGATGAACCAGGAGAGGTCGAACTTCTGTTGCAGGCTCTCGGCCAGGCCCTGGCGGCGGGTCATGAGGATGAGTTCGCCGCTCCACTGGGCTTCGAATTCCGCCCGGGTAAGTGTTTTGGGACGGGCCTCCCGCAGGTCGTGGACCAGGACCCCGGCATCCTGTTCGCCACCGTCCGGTTGGGTGGCGATGCGCGCGAGGATGATGTAGCTGCCGTCTTTCAGCTTGGCGATGCCCGGGAGTACCGGGTTTTGGATTTCATCGAGCTTGGGGGTGAGGCGTTTCGCCCTCAGAGTGAGGGCCTTGGCGGCCTGCAGGAGCTGGGTGTCGCCGAAGGGCTGGCCCGGTTGGCCGAACTGGTGGGCGAGTTGCTCGGGTTCTGCCGGGAGTTGGTGAAAACGGGCAAGTGCGACGAGAGACTGCAGTGCGGTGTCCATACCTTCTGTTCCAGGCCATCGAGCGGTTGTGATGGCGACTTTCATTATTAACTGGCCGCGATACTAATGGAAATTGATGCAGAAAATCAAGCCACCAGGAGTTTAGCTCCTAAATGCCAGGGAATCGTCTGTTGCGAATCGGAATCCGTAAGTCCTGACTGATATTCCCCCCTAGGTATTTATTCGCACACTGGACGAGGGAATGAGGGCCGTAGCTGACATGATGCGAGATTCGATGGCGTCGCCGCCCATCAGGTGGTCCTGGCCATAACCGCCTACCAGCAGATCCCTATCATCGCCACCGTCCAGGAAGTCATGGCCTGCTTCCCCATAGAGTGCATCCTCACCCGCTCCTCCGTAGAGTCCCGCACCGTGTATGTTCGAGTCGTTACCCTCGCCTCCGTGTAGTTCGTCATTACCCTCGCCTCCTTCGAGTCTGTCTATTCCGGCATTGCCTTCGAGATAGTCGTTCTGGCCATTGCCGATAAGCCGGTCATCGCCCAATCCGCCATAGAGCCGATCCCTGTCAGGCCCTCCAGTCAGTGTCTCGTCATGATCGCCTCCGAAAAAGATGCGTTGTGTCGCGTGATCACGATCATTACGAATCGCCAGATATTGACCGGTCCTCTCATCCTTGAACTCAAAGGCCTCGCGACCTTCCAATTGAGCGTTGCCTTACAGATAACTGCTAACCAATGCATTAGTAAAAGCAGCGCGATCAGCCAGATAGGCTTCGGTCATTTCTCCTTCTTGGGTGATTGGATCATAGAGTTCCAATTGATCCTGGGTGTTGTATTCGCTGTAGTCCAGGCCGGTTACGGCGACATAGCGCAGTCGGTAAAGCGAATAGCGGCTGGCCATGCCGAGGTCGGTTTCCTGAAGCGCGTCATCCAACATACGATCAACACCGACCACATCGACGCCGTAATCGGTCAAACCGATACTCGCCCCGATCGCCTGGGCGTTTCGGAGGTGATTCATCCCCCCGGCAAGCGTTAATCCCGGTTGCGGCTCATAGGGAAGGTCTCTATCGAGATACAGGGATTGCATTTTTTCGGCCATAGCGCTTTCGCCAACATTTGAATAGGTGATCAATAAAGCATCGCGAAAGGCCTCGGGCAAGTCGTCCCATTGATCACCATAGGCATTGTTTCTTTTGAACCAGGCTTCGGCGTTTTCTTTCAAATATATGCCGTATAGCTGGGCAGTGATAGGCTTTTCATCATCCATCAAGTCAGTGACAAGCTGGCCATAGTCATTGAGATACTTATCTAAACCAAGATTGGGATATTTTGTTGAATATTCATTGACTAACCGAATGGCCGTGGCAATTTTGAAATTACCAGGACCCACATCCATCAACGTAGGATGGAGCAACTTATCCAGCGCACCGGGTTTATCATCGGCATTGACTTCTTCATAGTCTTCTTCCCAAAGACTGTGCGTTATTGCTGACGAGTACTCAGACGGTTCATGTGAATCCAACCATGCTTGAGCTTGCTCATCGCCTTGCTCCAGGGCGGCTAGAAATTCGTTTTTTTCTTCATCACCATACCTGGACATTATGGCCAATACGGCATATTGGTCACGCAATTGATCGCCCCAATCATAATCGTCGTTTTCTTCCGCCATGGCGCCGGCAATCGCTCCGGCAGAAATGCCGATCTTGTTGGCAGCATCGGCAATGTTTCTAATGTTAAGATTTATGTAGCCAAATGCTTCCGGTTTATAAACTTCTGTTTGCGTACTGTTTAGATAAGTCGTTGCCATTCTGATTCTTCCTTTAAATAACCATTAATGTCCGTTGCACATACTCAAAAACCAATGAGGTTCTATCTGTTTGTAAACACACTCATATGCCTTCCAATTGTCAGGAAAATCGTCGAGTGACGATAAAACCCGCCTGCGTACTGTATACTTTCCATTCTCATCAACCGGCCATAACAATTTTCCGTTTTCTATTCTAGGAATTTCCGGAATGAAATAGAAATCCTTCCAAATATGAAAGTATTTCAAATTATATGAGCGAAAATGTAGACGCGGTAACAACTTAACAATAAGCCCACCGCGCTTAATAAACAGGTCATAATCTTTTGCATTTCGCGACAGCTCCATTGTGTATTTTGCTGTTTCTATCGAATAGGGACTGGGTAACCAGGGGCCATATGAAGAAAATGAGATACTATCCAACCCCACCCGTTTCATAAGCTTCCGAGTATCAGGATCCTTATACCAAGCGGTACTATGATCTATTTTTGGGTCCGGGCTGACGACCTGATACCGCCTGACCAGCTCTTCAATATCACTGCGATGCTCTTGAAAGGTTCTGATCATCTCCTCATCACTAGGAAGAGGATTTCTTAAGACCAAAAAGTAGTAGCCCACCACACAGAGG
>JARRNW010000371.1:0-4040 GCA_037384565.1 Candidatus Thiodiazotropha sp. | reverse complement strand
TTCATGGTGTTCATGGTGTTCATGGTGTTCATGGTGTTCATGGTGTTCATGGTGTTCATGGTGTTCAGGTTTGCGCTTCATTGTGGTATTCCCCTTGATACGAAATAGCTCGAAGTGGTTAGCGGAAACTTAACGAGAGTGTGCCATAGACTGTACGTTCCGCGGTAAACAGTGACGGCGAACCAGTAGTGCTCGGATCATCGGTGTCGTAGCTACTACGATCTTCAAATTTTAAATCCTGATCGAATAGATTTTTTACCCCAAGGGAGGCGGATCCATATCTGTTTTGGAATCTGTAACTGAGAGCGAGATCAGTAATAAAGCCGTTGTCTTCTCCGTCGTGTGGCATGCCATCTAGATCAACAAAGCTTCCTTTCTGGTCGATGTAAGTTGTCGAAAGTGACGTGGTTATACCGGAAGAATGGAAGTAGCTAAGTGCGACAGGTAATCTGTGAGTTGTTAGTTTGATGATTCCGTCCGGGGCCAAAACAGTTTGATCTTCACCAAGAGAATGGACCGCTTTTTCAAAGTTGTATCGATTGTAGTCATACTCAATGTTTAATGCCCAGGACCGAGAGGGTGTCCAGTTCAGCCATAGGTTGGAATACCTGTCGTTGTATTTTAGATCTTGAGTGCTGCTTTCGCCTAGTGATGTATCGTATATCTCAAGCGGACTGGTGAGTCTTCGGTACATGGCGGAGGCTCCGATATGGAGATTCTCAATAAACCTATGGGTATAAGCTAGTCCATAGTTCCATGAATCAGTCCTGTTGATATCGTCGTAAAGCTGGTTAAAACCGACGATTTGCGAAGGCTCCAGTGTTTCATATTGTGAAGCATTCACGACACTGGTTCTGTTACGAAACGCTGCCAGACGAAAAGCGCTCCCATTTTCAGTAGATAGTTTAAGACCGATTTTGGGGTAAGCTTTTTTCGTATCATCATCGGATTCATCCTTTTCCTTGAGCAGAGTGATGCCCCCTGATATAGAAAGTAGTGAATTTGTATCGTAAAAAGCATATCCATAGAGTCTGGTTTGTGATGCTTTATCATCATATGAAAATGTGTCGCCGAACCCTGGGTATTCCGGATAATCATAGATATATGTGGCTTTGTCATGCATGATCTGTCGGCTGACTCCCGCCAGCCAAACAACCGGGTTAGCTTTGCCTTGAATTTGGGATTCATAAAGTCCGGTTTTTCTTTCGGCGTCATTTTGATCCACGAGTTCAGGGGTTTGTTGGGCTGTTTTGGTATCCTGGTTTCGTCGTATGGCCGTCAACAACAGCTTTATGTTCGCTGGAAGCAACTGGTTGAGGCCAATGCGGGTGGTGGATACTTCATTCTCGGTGTGCATGTCATTGTTGGAAAGCTCAGGAACCAGCCTCTGGGAAGCATCTCCTTTATCTTCCTCCATGTTACTCGCTTCAATCTGAATCGTAGTGCTGTTCGTCAAAGCGAATTGGACAAACCCATTGACGAGATCCTGCTCATAGTCGAAGGGGTTGTCCGTCAGATCCGTTTCGGAATGGTATTGTCCCACGCTGAAGGCTAAACGATCGGTCAGTCCTGCCGCGATGGCGTCGTTGCTCCAGGTGCTGTTTTCGCCGACCGAGGCATCCAATTGCAACGCCATGCCGTTGCGGGTGAATAGTGGATTGTACTCCTGGTAGGAGAGATTTTCCGGGCCCGCGCTGTCAAGCAGCCCCAGATTTGCGTTGCTCAACTGGGGTTGGAGTGGGTCCAGACTCAGGGGCTGGGTGATCTTGGCCTGCAGCAGTTCACTCAGGCGGGTGGAATCCCGGTTGGTGATGCCCAGGTAGCTGTCCGCCAACAGACGGTGGGCGGAGTGGTTGCCCGGATCCTGTGCCAGAGCGTCGATCGCCTGGAGATGGGCCTGCTGCTCGAACCCCAGATCGCTGTAGATACGCCCCAGGGCAGCGTGGCGGGCCGCTTCGTCCTGGTCTAACAACTGCCGGGAACGGTAAACCCCCCGGTTGTCATTGAGAATGATGGCCTGTTGCTGGGCCTGCAGGGCCTCGACGGGACGATTGTCTGATTGCAGCAGGATGGATTCGTAGAACCAGGCGGTCGGGTCGTAGGGGTCGAGCTGCTTGGCCATGGTGAACTGCTGATAGGCGAGCCGGTCGCGTTTCTCTTCGTAATAGGCCTTGCCAAGATAGCTGCGTAGCAGGGCATTGCCCGGATCGAGCAGCACTGCGGTCTCTATCGCTTCCCGTCCCGGGGCCAGATCGCCCTGTCGGATCTTCACCAGTCCCAGACCCAGATGTGGCAAGGGCGCTTCGGAGTCGAGTTTGAGGGCAGCGTCAAAACTCTGGCTGGCCTGTTGCAGGTCGATATCCCGCAGGGAGGCGAAGCCCAGGACGGTGTGGGCCAGGGCGAGGGAGGGTTGCAGCTTCACGGCCTGTTGCGCAATCTTGCGGGCCTCGCCGAGATCCCCCGACATCAGGTGGACCTCCGCCAGGCGGGCCTGCACCAGGGCACTGCCGGGCGCCCGTTGCGCAGCCATTTGGCTGTCCTCTAGCGCGGCGGGAATGTCGAAGCGGGCCTGGTCCACATAGGATCGGGCCATATAGGCGGCGGCGGATTGGGGATCGGCCTGGATGGCCCGCTCCGCCTGTTGCGCGGCAGCCTCCAGCCGGTTCTGTACGAGTGCCTCGATGGCCGATTTCGCCAGGGCGTCGGCGCTGCCGGGTTGCTCGGGTAGAGGGGGATAGTAGAGTGCCCAGGCTACCGCGTCATAGGGTTTGGCAATCGCTATCTTTACCGGAGCCTGACCGATTTCCGTGTGGGATGCCTGGTCCGCGCTGAGTGTCACGCTGCCCTGATCGTTGCGGGTTACCACCACACCTTCCAGTACCGTCACATCGGTAGCCTGGTTGTGGATGCTGACCACGAATTCGGTGCCTTCGATGGAGGCGTTGACATAGGGCGTGCCCACATCCATGCGTTTGGGGGTGCGGCTGATGGAGTGGATGGCGCCGCGAATCAGCTCCAGAAGGGAGGGGGCCGCCTCCTCGACATCGGTCAGGGTGAGCGCTGAGTTGTTGCTGAGCCGCAGTAGGGTGTCATTGGCCAGGCGCAACGCGGCGCGGCTCTCCTGCTGGGTACGCACGGTGTCTCCCGGGCAGTAGGATTCGTCGAGTTGGGCTGTCTCCCAGTTATCCCGGTCAGCCCTTTTCGTTTCGACCATCCCCTCAAGGGCGATCAGCTGGGCAATGGGGGTACATTCCGCGGCATGGAGCTGAGCGGTGGCGAGTCCGATTGCACCGATCAGGGAATATTTCACGAACCGGTGAAGGGGACGGAAGTGTGGCATGGGTTGTCCTCTGCGCAAATAGAGATGCCCGACCTCACCCGCAACCGCACTTACAGCACCTGTGTGATCCATTATTAACAAGCCGCCCCCTCCTCGGTGATCGGTGGCGTTTCGGTCAGGTGTTGGATTTAAACCTGAGCCCAAGGATCCAGGTTAAGGGCATCCCCAAATTATGATTATTTCCCACAATAGTATCCAATAATGCTAAGTATGTGAATTTATTTCATGTTTGCGAACAGGACAGGAATGGCGCTTACATGGCGGTTCTTCGGGTATTTCTGCGTTCCCGGTACTGTTGCAGGTAGTACTGCGTGGGACCGTCATCGGGGAACTGTTCAATGATCTTCTCAAACTGCTGGTTTGCGGAGTTCCGGTCGCCCTGTTGCCAATCAGCCAGGGCCTGAGCGAAGGCTTTGTGCAGGGTTCGGGTAGCCGTGTCTGCATGCGCTTCGGTGGCGGTGATCTCATGCAGGATGATTGGATGCTGTTTACCAGTGACCATGAACTGGCCCAGTTCTCGGGTGACGATTCCCTGCAGATGTTTCACGAATTCGTCGGAGGCGAGTATGCGGGTGCCAAACTGCTTGTTGATGTTCTCGATCCGCGAGGAGGTGTTGACGATATCGCCCACCGCCCGGTACTCGAAATGGTCGATGGCGCCTACATGACTCATGACCAGATCACCGCAGTGCAGACCCAT
>JARRNW010000370.1:1023-5067 GCA_037384565.1 Candidatus Thiodiazotropha sp. | reverse complement strand
GCATTGAAACTGGCCAGGGACAGGGGGTCGACACAGGCTTCGGCGCCGCCCACCAGGGCGACCTCGGCTTCACCGCTGCGGATGATGCGCATGCCATCGCCGATGGCTTGCAGACTGGCGGCGCAGGCAGTCACCGGGCAACCCAGAGGGCCTTTGAACCCGTACTTGATCGACAGGTTGCCCGAGGCCATATTGGCCAGGAAGGCGGGGGCGGTGAAGGGGGAAATACGTTTGTAACCCCGGTTCGCCAGAGTGGTTTGTGCCTGGGTGATGGTCGGAAAGCCGCCGATGCCGGTGGCCACGATGGTGGCGGTGGCTCGTTGTTCGGCTTCCGTTTGGGGGAGCCAGTTGGCCTGGGTCAGCGCCTCCTGGGCAGCGGCCAGGGCATAGAGCGTGAATAGATCGAGTTTTTTCCGCTCCTTGGGTTCCACGATCTGGTCCGGATCTAGGCCGGCTTCCGGATCATCATCGATATTGGGCACCAGTCCGGCGATTTTGATCGGGTCATTCGATGTATCGAATCGCTCGATCAGGCGGATTCCGGAGCGACCCTCGGTCAGACGTTGCCAGACCGGCTTGACACCCCTGCCCAGTGGGCTAATGATACCCATACCCGTGATTACGATTGGTGAATTCATTTGAGTTTATTGTTTCTAATACCAGAGTAGAAGATACCATTCACCACGATATGATCAAGATAATATCGAACACCGTACTATCATGACCCGTGAAGGATAAAGATAGACCATGCCTTGTCCTGCAGCCCGAAAAGAAAAATCCAAAAACCTGATTCTGAACGCCGCGATCGACCTGTTCTCCCGCTATGGGTTTGAAAAGGTATCCATTGGCCAGATCATGAAAGAGGCGAAAATGACCCATGGGGCGTTCTATGCCCATTTTGAATCCAAAGAGGCGCTTTACCAGGCCTCGTTCCTGGAGACGCTGAAACGAAGCCGGGCCGCCCGGCTGGTCAAGGGGCCCCTGTCGATCAAACATCTGACCTCCCTGGTGACCAACTACTGGAACCTCAGCGAGTTGGACAGCAAGAGTAAACCGGGTCCGGAAACCATCCTGTTCAACGAGATCGGCAACAGCAATTCCAGTATCAAACACCTGTTCGAAGAGTCTTACGACCGACTCCGCAAGATGATCGAGATCCGCATCGCGGCGCTGATCAAGCTCAAACAGCTGCCATTCAAGCCCGATCGGGAACTGATCTCAGACAAGTCACGGGCAATTCTGGCTTCCCTGGTAGGCGCGGTAGCGGTGGCCAAGAACCTGTCTGGGGAGGAAGAGCGACGTCACATCCTCGAGTCGACCCAGAAACAGATCCTCAGCATGCTGGGGGTTGCTGAAGGTAGCTGGAGTTCCGAGGGTATGGATTCGATCCATACCCATAATTCCTGATCGATTCAGAAAATCCGGTTCAGACCATTCAACGCCGCTACCCGGTAGGCCTCCGCCATGGTCGGATAGTTGAAGGTGGTCTCCGCGAAATAGAGCAGGGTGTTGGCTTCGCCTTTCTGGGCCATGATGGCCTGGCCGATATGCACAATCTCTGATGCCTGTTCGCCGAAACAGTGGATGCCGAGGATCTCCAGGGTGTCCCGGTGGAACAGCAGTTTCAGCATGCCCACCTCATGGTTGGTGATCTGCGCCCGGGCAATGGTACGGAAACTGGCCTGTCCCACTTCATAGGGTATCTTGCTGATCGTCAGTTCCCGTTCGGTACGACCCAGAGAGCTGATCTCGGGGAGTGTGTAGATGCCGGTTGGAAAGTCGTCGATCAGCTGCCAGTCAGCACTGCCGGTGGCGATCTGAGCTCCGACGAATCGCCCCTGATCATAACTCGCACTGGCCAGGCCCGGAGGGCCGACCACGTCACCCACCGCGAAGATGTGTGGCTGAGAGGTGCAGTAACGTTCGTCGATTTCGATTTGACCGCGATGATTGACCTTCAGATCCACTGATTCGAATCCCATGTCTTCGGTGTTACCACTGCGGCCGTTGGCCCACAGCAGGATGTCAGTCTTGAATTTCTTTCCTGACTTGCAGTGCAGTACCACCCCGTCATCCTGTCCCTCGACCTGTTCGTACTCCTCGTTGTGTCGAATCACCGTGCCCTGATTGCGCAGGTGGTAGCTCAGAGCGTCGGTGATCTCGTCATCGAGAAAGGAGAGTAGGCGGTCCCGGGTGTTCACCAGGTTGACCTTGACATCCAGGTTGCAGAAGATCGATGCGTATTCGCAGCCGATCACCCCCGCGCCGTAGATCGTGATCGATTCGGGGGTGTGATCCAAATTCAGGATCGAATCGCTGTCATGGATTCTGGGATGGTTGAAGTCCACGTCCTGGGGATGGTAAGGGCGTGAGCCGGTGGCGATCACGAAGTGATCCGCACGGTAGGTTTCGCTCATTCCGGAGGCGAGGTCGACTTCCAGGTGGTGGGGATCGACGAAACGGCCCCGTCCATGGATGACATCCACCCGGTTGCGTGCGTAGTGGCGCAGTCGGCTGCGTACCTGTTCGCTGATTACCTTGCCTGCGGCCTGAAGCAGATCCGAGTACTCCACCTTGACTTGGTCCTGGGTGTGCTGGAACAGGGGATTGCGCCGGTAGTCCCGCAGTAACTGGATATTGTGTCGCAGGGCCTTGGAAGGGATGGTGCCCCAATGGGTACAGCCGCCTCCGACCTTGTCGTAGGCCTCGACGACCGCGACTCGCTTACCACTCTTGACCAGTTTCATGGCCGAGCCTTCGCCACCGGGACCACTGCCGATCACGATGGCATCGTAATGTTTTACACTCATGCTCAGATCCGTACCAAAGCTGCTCAGACCTGTGTCAGTCTAACAGCATTTGAGACTAATTTACCTGGGATGGTCTTCCTTGGCCCGGTTTGTTACTGCGCTAACTTCTTCAACAGTGCCATTGTGCTGAGAGGGCATTGTGCCTGGACGATCGCCATTCGCCGGGGCTTAGACCAGGATGGCATCTTTCAGGTACTCTTTAAAGTCATCGATATCCATGGGTTTCGCGATCAGGTCGCCCTGGATGATGTCGCAATTAAAATCCGCCAGTTTCTCCAGGGTGGGTTGCTCATCGACACCCTCCGCGACCACACTGATGCCAAGCTTCTTGGCAATGCGGATGGTGCCTTCCACGATCACCGCATCGGTTTCTTCCCGGGTAATGTCCTTGACCAGGATTCGATCGATCTTGATGGTATCGATGGGCAATTGCTTAAGATAGGCCAGAGAGGAGTGCCCGGTACCGAAATCGTCGATGGCGAGAGTGAACCCCGCACGTCGCAATCGATCCAGCTTGTTGACGGTTTTCCGGATATCCTGGACAAGAATATTTTCGGTGACTTCGAGTATCAATCGCCTGGGGTCGATGGCGTACTTGGATACGGTGGAAAGGGTCTCAGAGATGAAATCCTTGGAAGCAAACTGCAAAGGACTGACATTGATCGATATCCGGAACTCATCCCGGGTCAGCCCGGTGGCGAAGAGCGCATTGATGTGCTGACATACCTGATCTAGGACCTGCTGACCCAATTGGATGATCAATCCGCTCTGTTCCGCAAGCTGTATGAACTCATCGGGGGCGATCAAACCCTTTTCCGGGTGACGCCAGCGAACCAGCGCTTCAGCGCCGATGAGACGCCTCTCGGTTGTGACCAGGGGTTGGTACTGTATCACCAGACTACAGTTTTTCAGGGCGTTGCGCAGACCCTGCTCCTGGCTCATCAGTAGATTGGCCTGCTCCTGCATGTCATTGCGATAAAAACTGAGGGTGTTTCGTCCAATGGCCTTTGCCTGGTACATGGCATAGTCCGCCCGTTTCAGCAGGTCATCGGCATTGTCACCATGGGTCGGGAACAGGGCGATGCCGATACTGGCGGCCATGTGGATCTCATCCCCATTGAGTTCAAAGGACTGACCCAGTTGCTTTTGCACGTCCTGGGCCATTCTCAGAGCCACTTCCACGGCGATTTCCTGGCTATCGGACAATTCTGGCATCAGCAATACGAACTCGTCC
>JARRNW010000370.1:0-1016 GCA_037384565.1 Candidatus Thiodiazotropha sp. | reverse complement strand
CCCCCCCAGGCGTGCCGCGGTATCTTCATCCCGTAGGCACCGATCCAGTCGATGGGCAAGTTGCTTGAGCAGTTCATCTCCTTGCTGGTGCCCCAGGGAGTCGTTGATATTCTTGAAATTATCCAAATCCAGAAACAACAGTCCGCCATGATGCTTATGGTGTTTCGAACGGGCGATATCTTTGGTGAGCCGCTCGACCAACAGACGCCGGTTGGGCAGATTGGTCAGGGCGTCATGAAAAGCGAGATGTTCGATGATCTTGCGGCTGTGCTGCTGGCGCAGTCCCAACTCCAATGATTGGGTGAGATTGCGGTGGATGCGCACGGATCCGGTCGCCAGGATGAAGATGAACAGGGTCGTCATGATCCCGAGGGCGACATTGGCCGGACCTCCGAATGCAAACAACTGGGCAATCAAAGGTACCAGGACCAAGAGCAGAAAACCGATCGATGCCGGTAGTAATGGGGCTTGGGTGACGACACCTCCCGCGGCCATGCCGATCAGGGTCGCAATAACGATTGTCTGATGGTCCTGATTGTCCAGTGGGACCAACAGAAATGCGGCGGAGCCCCATATGACACCAGACATTAGGCTGTTGGCAATGGCGCGACGACCCCAGGCAGTGAGTTGGGCCAGATCCGGTTGGTGGTTTTGGAAACTGCGATAACTGATCAGGCGATACAGAGTCAGCAGTAACATGCCAAGGTACCAGATGATCAGTTTATCGGTGTAGACCACGTGCCATTGCGCGATCGTGACGATCGTGGCGTTCACCATGATGGCGCCCAAGGCTGCGGGCAGGCCGGCGTAGGCCTGTTCGATCTGCCGTCGCTTTAGATTGGCTTCAAAATCGGGGGGGTCGGTCGCTGTGGTTTTGCCGTTTTGCATACTTTTGATACTGATAATGGATAACATCCAGAACTTTATCCGATCAGACCTTTCACTCTTGCTTATTATGTAGCGATCAGGCTATGCCTGTTCTGCGCTGGCCATATCCTTGAGGTTTGGTTCAAAAT
>JARRNW010000369.1:0-4048 GCA_037384565.1 Candidatus Thiodiazotropha sp. | reverse complement strand
TACAGTAGTCCAGAAAACCATCGTTGGTGGACCGGCGGAGCTCAGTGAGCAGCTGCATGCCGGGGACCGGATCGTGGGTGTTGGACAGGGACTCGAAAGTCGTGTCCAGGACATCGTCGGATGGCGGCTGCAGGATGTCGTTGAACAGATACGGGGCCCCAAGGGTTCCGTGGTACGACTCGAAGTCCTGCCCAAAGGGGATGGCCGGAAGCGAAAAACCATCACCCTGGTGCGAAATAAGATCAAACTTGAAGACCAGGCAGCCAAGAGCTACATCATCGAGAATCTCGATGGTATGGAGAACTATCACATCGGGGTGATTGAAGTTCCCACTTTCTACCGGGATTTTGGGGCCGAGGCCAGGGGTGAAGAGGATTTTCGCAGCACCACGAGGGATGTTCGGAATCTGCTGGTGAAACTGAAACAACAAGGTGTCAGTGGTATCGTGATTGATCTTCGTGAAAACGGAGGCGGTTCCCTCTCCGAAGCGACGGAATTGACAGGATTGTTTATCGACTCCGGACCGGTAGTCCAAATAAAGGATGCGATGGGTAAGATTGAGGTTGAGCAGGATCCCGATCAGGATATTGCTTACGATGGTCCACTGGCCGTACTTGTGGATCGCAACAGTGCTTCGGCCTCCGAGATCTTCGCCGGTGCCATTCAGGATTACAAGCGGGGTATCGTGATTGGTGAACCCACCTATGGCAAGGGTACGGTACAGACCCTGGTAGACCTGAGCCGGTTTGTACCCGGTCGTGACAAGGACCTGGGACGGCTCCGCTTGACCATGGCGCAGTTCTTTAGAATCAATGGTGGCAGTACCCAGCATCGTGGAGTGATTCCTGATATCCAGTTTCCAACTGCGCGATTTTCACAAGACTACGGTGAACGCTCGCTGGACAACGCCTTGCCCTGGGCGCACATCAATCCAGCTCATTTCAAGATCAAAGGTTCGGACGCATCCTTGGCTCTGCTCGAACACCATCAACACCGTATCGAAAAGGACCCCGGATTCGAGATGTTGATTGACCAGGGGAAGCGTTTTTCCGAACTCGATAAACGCAAAGAAGTGAGCCTGCTTGAGAAAAAGCGGCGGAACGAATGGGATAATCGTGAACAGGAAAGGTTGCTGCTCAAGAACCGGTTTCGGGTATCCCAGGGAATGAATGCCATCAAAGCCTCGGATGAGTTGGATGTGGACGAAGATCCTGATGAGAAGGAGGTGGAGGCGGCTCATCGTATCGAACTCAACGAGGCCGCGCGTATTCTGGTGGATTCAATCCGTTCCAAGGCGCCCATGGCAGTGATGCGTTGAATTAAACTCTCGACAAAACCTCTGCAGAGGGTCTATCGAAAGTGCGTCATTACCACTACACTAGCTCACCCGGTTATCCGTAATAACACGGATGGCCGGGTTAGTATTCTGGATTGCACAAAGACCTGACGAGACGCCGCCCGACATCCGTTCTATCCTGGAATCAGTTTGTACTCAACACTTCATAATCGCTTGGACGGCTTTAGCCAGGCCGGTCACCTCGGACTGCTGAAAGATGGGCTGATCGGCCTCGAAAAGGAGGGGCTGAGAGTCTCACCGAAGGGGTGCATATCCCAAAAGCCTCATCCTGCGCCCCTCGGCTCGCCTTTGACGAACCGTTATATCACCACGGACTATTCCGAGGCCCTGACCGAAATTATCACCCCTCCCTCGGCGAATCGTGCGCAGGTGCTGAATTTTCTTTATGAGGCACACCACTTCCTGCATCGGCACCTAGACGATGAAATTCTTTGGTCCGCCAGTATGCCCTGCGTGGTAGAGGGAGATAGCCGGATTCCCATTGCTCAGTACGGACACTCAAATGCCGGACTGATGAAAACGGTCTATCGTCGCGGTCTGGGCCACCGTTATGGTCGGGTGATGCAGGTCATTGCTGGAGTGCACTTCAACTACTCCCTGTCCCAGGAATTCTGGGAGTTTTTCCAGCAGCTCGAGGATAGTACGGGTTCCAGCCGGGATTTTATCTCAGAAGCCTATTTCGGCATGCTGCGGAACCTGCAGCGGATTGGATGGTTGATACCCTATCTTTTTGGCGCCTCGCCAGCGGTGTGTAAATCGTTTCTGGGGGGGCGTCCCACCTCACTGCAGGAGTTCGATCCGCATACCTATTACGAACCCTACGCAACCTCACTGCGCATGGGGGATATCGGTTACCAGAACAGTAAGGAGGAGGGTACCGGTATCAAGGCCTGCTATGACTGTCTCACTGCCTATATCGAGACACTCTCCCGGGCTATAGAAACGCCCTGTCCGATCTACCAGGCAATTGGGGTCAAAGTGGACGGTCAGTATGAGCAGTTGAATGCGAACATACTTCAGATCGAAAACGAATACTACAGTACTGTTCGTCCCAAACAGATTCCTGAGATGATGGAAAAGCCGATTCATGCCCTGCAGAACAGAGGGGTTCGCTATGTGGAACTTCGCTCATTGGACGTCAATCCCTTTCATCCCCTAGGGATCGCTGAAGAGCAGGTTCATTTCGTTGAAGCCCTGATGTTATTTTCCGTGCTCCATGAAAGTCCTCCGATCAATGTGGCGGAACAACACGCTATCGATTGGAATGAATTGGCCGCGGCGCACAACGGGCGGGATCCCGACCTCAAACTGCGTCGACTGGACAAGCGCACTTCTCTTCGGCAATGGGGGCTGGAGATTTGCGAAGAGTTGACACCCCTGTGTGAAATCCTGGATCAGGGAAATACACACAAGCCCTATGCGCACAGTCTGATGCTGCAGAAGCAGAAACTGATGGATGCTGATCTGACGCCATCCGCACAAATGCTTGCAGAGATGCGAAGTCGGGGTGAGAGCTTTTTCGAATTCGCGCATCGCATCTCCAAACAGCACCGGCACTACTTCACCCATCAGACGGCTTCGGATACGGTCCAGCGGCTTCTTGAGCAGGAAGCGGATGATTCCCGACATCGTCAACATGAGATCGAGGCGGCGGACGCGATCAGTTTTGATGAATTTCTGGAATCCTATTTCGCGCAGCAGATCGATCCACCCCTTGCCCAGGAAATGTCTCGATAACCATTGGTCGGCCCTCCGCGATCCTGTCGCCCGGCTGATTCGTTGGAATAGGAGGTGGTTGTTTTGATCGGTCATCAATCGATGCGTGGTACACTGTCGGGTTGGCGGTTTTAGACACTGAATATCAATAGGTTATGAGGACAAAAGCATGGAGGAGAATCAAGATCCGGGATTGGGGTTCGATACCCTGGCCATTCGCAGTGGTCATCACCGTACTCCGGAAGGGGAGCACGGGGAACCGATCTTTACCACATCCAGTTTCGTGTTCAGCAGCGCAGCCGAGGCGGCAGCCCGGTTTAGTGGTGATGAACCGGGGAACATCTATGCCCGCTTTACCAATCCGACGGTCAGGATGTTCGAACAACGTCTCGCTGCCCTGGAAGGCGGTGAGCGCTGTGTTGCCACCGCTTCGGGCATGTCGGCGATTCTCGCAACCTGCATGGGCTTGCTGCAGTCCGGAGATCATCTGGTTTCGTCACGCAGTATTTTCGGTAGTACGACGATGCTGTTTGACAAATATCTGTCCCGTTTCGGCATAGAAACCAGCTATGTACCGGTGGACGAACTGTCCGCCTGGGAATCGGCCATTCGTCCGAATACCAGGCTGCTGTTCCTGGAAACCCCATCCAACCCTCTGACAGAAATCGCCGATATCAAACAACTCGCGGATCTGGCCCATGCCCATCAGGCCCTGTTGGTGGTCGATAACTGTTTTTGTACCCCTGCCCTGCAGCAGCCTCTGAGTCTGGGTGCGGATATCGTAGTGCATTCCGCAACCAAGTATCTGGATGGTCAGGGGCGTTGTCTGGGTGGGGCCGTTGTGGGTAGTGAAGCCCTGGTTGGCGAGGCGGTGTTCGGTGTCTTGAGGACTGCCGGACCGTCGATGAGTCCTTTCAATGCCTGGGTGTTTCTGAAAGGTCTGGAGACCCTGAATCTGCGCATGCAGGCCCACTC
>JARRNW010000368.1:0-4058 GCA_037384565.1 Candidatus Thiodiazotropha sp. | reverse complement strand
GTCTTCCCCTGTCATGGCGGGCTACCATGATAGGTCCGAACACCGGGAAATGAGTCGGGAGGCGCATATCGAAAATCGGATTGATCGCCAGTACGGCAGAATTGAACGGGGTTTCGAAAGGCATCGGCTGAGTCCTGGCGAGCGCAATCGGGTATTGAAGCAATTAAGAGAGATTCATCTCCTGTCTCAGCGGTTTGAAAGAGACGGAAGGATTTCCGGGCACGAGTATGAGCGTTTGGATCGCAAGCTGGATAAAAACAGCAAACTGATCAGGGAACTGTCTGAAAACGATATCAACCGCTATGTGATCTATCACGAAAAGTATGCCAAGAGCGGAAATATCAAACATTTCGAGCGGTAATCGCCAGAATACTCGGCAGAAGTTCGTCACATTTTCGAATCGCAGCGGGGTGGAAACTGCATGCGGACACAAAAAAACCTGACTTGTTCCTATCAAAAATGTGGAACAGGTCAGGTTTTTGTGGTTATCGAGGTTTGATTGTGAGTCAAAATCTGCCTGCTAATTACGCTAACCTATTGAGTTATATATTTAAAATATTTTTATTAGGAAGGATGAGTGGATTGACTTGAAATTGTGTTCCACATTCGATATGGGTTAGTATGATGACAATTTAGATAATTTCGCCATGGTTGGATCTTTGCACCTGATTCGCCATTGGCCAACTACAATACATAATATGGGGTGAGTCGACTTCACGCCGGCTCGGGGCAGCGTTCAACATGGAACTGGATTTGGGAGAAGTCACATGATTTCATCATCACAAAGGATGGGTTTGATATCGGGTTTGTTGTTCTTGTCAGCATCGGCCAATGCGACTCTGATTGATAGAGGCAACGGGTTGATCTTTGATGATGTGTTGAATCTGACTTGGATGCAGGACGCCAACTATGCCGGAACCCTCGGTCAGGCCCACAACGGGGCGATGACCTGGAACGATGCTATGGCTTGGGCGGACAACCTGGTCTATCAGGGATTTGATGATTGGCGTCTGCCCACGATGGTCGATACCGGCAATCCGGGTTGTGATTACGCACAGTCAGGAACCGATTGCGGTCGGGATGTGCAGACAACTGATGGATCCACAATCTACAGCGAGATGGCCAGTCTTTGGTTTGATACCCTGGGAAACCCGGTGCAGGGGGGCGTGCTCAACACGGGACCCTTCCTGAATCTTCAGGCGGCAGACTTCAATGATTATTATTGGCTTGATCAACAATATGCCCTACGCCCGGATATATCCTGGGCCTTCTTCACCTACACTGGGCTGCAGTTCCCGGAGCAGAGCGGCATGCTGCAATATGCATGGGCGGTCAGGTCGGGTGATGTAGGTTCGGGGGATTTTGACCTCATCTCATCTGAATCATCTTCTGGAGATACGGTTGTTGCCGTCCCGGAGCCTACTACGGCGATACTGCTGGGTGGTGGGTTGATCGGATTTCTTGGATTTTCCCGACGTAGAAAATAACCTCAAGGATTATCGAAACGATTTCCTGAAATAGCGCTCGAAAATTTCTCACAAAAGTCTTCGATGTGTTGTAGCAGTTCGTTGACGATATTCTCAATCTCATCGTGGGGTTTTGGGTCGCGTTTTAGGATCGCTTTCAGATGCATCGCAGATGACTGGATCGTGGGAGCACCGCTCCCACTGGCCAGCCCCGCGAGTTTGTGTGTCGTTTCGAACAATCGTTCATAGTCTTTTTCACGATAGGCTTTGCGTATATCCCAATCCAGACCGGGTAGGGTTACAAGGAATTCTCTGAACATCGTTCTTGCGGCTTCCTCATTTCCTGCAATACTGACAAGAGCGGCTTCACGGTCGTAAGCTTGATCATGCGATGTAAAACCGGGTGATTGGCTGGTGGAAATGGAATTCTGATGATGGCCGGACCACTTCAAAATGGTGGAATAGAGTTGCTCAGGCAGATAGGGCTTGGTGATCAAGTCGTTCATGCCGGCATCAAGCACTTCGATTCTTTTTTCAGGAAGCACGTGGGCTGTCACGGCGATAATCGGTGTATCCGAGGTTAAGTCGCTGACTTGGTTAAGTTGTTTGACGGCCTGAATTCCACTTATATTCGGCATTTCAAGATCCATTAGTATCAGATCAAAATTCGTATTCTTAGCATGTTCGAGTGCTTCTGAAGCGTTTGTCACGGCAACCACACTGGCACCTTCATTTTGTAGCAGCGTTTTTGCCAGCATCAGATTTACGGTGCTATCATCGACCACGAGGATCTGCAATCCTTTCAAACGGGAACCTGCGGGTTGCTCCTGTTCTTCGGTCGCTGTTGAAGTATCGGGAGCAGTCAGGGATCTGCTGCTCGGTTGTGGGCATGACAGGTAGATCAGAACATTAAAGGTTGAACCTTGTCCCAAGCGGCTTGAAAGCGAGATGCGTCCCCCCATTAGGGTGGCCAGACGTTTTGCTATAACGAGGCCCAGGCCGGTACCTCCATAGTGACGAGTAATGGAGCTGTCGCACTGTTGGAAGGGGAGAAACAGTTTATTCTGCTGCTCCTGACTGATGCCAATGCCCGTGTCTTTTATGCTGAAATGCAATCCGAGACGATTGTTCTTCTGGCTTAGTTTTGTGACCTCCAGTGATACTTCACCTCGATCGGTGAATTTGATTGCGTTCCCAACCAGATTGATGAGAATTTGTCGCAGTCGGGATGGGTCGCCATGAAGGATTTTCGGAATCTTTGGGTCAACTTTAGTAACCAGGTTTAACCCTTTGTCGGAGGCTTTGGGTGTGAACAATACGCGTACGCCGTTGATCAGTGAGTCGAAGACAAAGTTGGAATTATCAAGGCGAATCTTTCCCGCTTCCATCTTCGAAAAGTCGAGGATGTCGTCAATGATTTCCAGCAGGCTATTGGCGGAGTTGATAATGATGTCGAGATATTCGGATTGTTGAGACTCCAGGCCGGTTTTCTCCAACAAGTGGGCAAAGCCTATAACGCCACTCATCGGGGTTCTGATTTCATGGCTCATGGTGGCAAGAAAGTCGCTTTTCGCCTGGCTGGCGGCCTCCGCACCTTCCTTGGCCCACTCGAGCTCTTGAGTACGCTCAGCGACTAAAAATTCAAGATCCTGCTGGTAGGTGGTGAGTTCTTTATCATAGGTTTCTATTCTATTGAGCATGTCATTGAAACCATTGACAAGATCTCCGAGTTCGTCATTACTGATTTTTTTCGCGCGGATTGAGAAATTACGGTTTTTCGCAACCTCTTCCATGTAACTACGGAGCTGCCTGATCGGTACTGAAACGATTCTCTGAAAATGATTCGATAAGGCCAAGGCAAACAACATGGATATGATAAACACGCCAAAGAAGAGTAGCGACTGCTTGAAAAGCCGTTCTTCTGCATTACGCAAATCCCCCGTGATGCTAAAATAGCCTATGGTTTCGTCATCCAGTCGAATGGGTTGCTGAATCTCGATGAGGTTGGGTGATAAGAGCTCGAAGAGCGGATTTGCCTTAATGCGGGACTCAGCAGACTCGTATTTGGCAAAGACCCTGCCATCTGGAAAGTGAATCGATGCCTGTATGATCTCACTCTGTGTATTGAGTGTGGACAAGATGTCACCAGCGCTCTGAGTGTCATTAAAAGCCAAGGCGGCACTACTGTTGGCTCCTAGTAGTGATGCCAGTGCCTGTAATCGCGTGACGGTCTCGGTGTGAGTGGTTTTAATCTCTACAATAATGAATAAAACAAGACTGAGCAGCAAAACGGAAGTAACCGTTGCCAATATCATGGCAACGAGTTTCTGCTTGATTGAAGCGTTGGTCAGGAATTTCATAGTTTAGCGTCGCAATCAGTCACTGCGGTCTTGTCCGTGAAACTCTCACTGAGAGACAAAATAGGCATATCAGACAACGTATTAAACAGTACTAGTCCGTGTTGCAGATAATCGTTATTAAAGAGTACCTGACAAGTATAGGAATTAATCGATTCTTGATGTGAGGTTACTACCCTGTACCGTTTGCCTGATCAGTTTGCTGGCATGTGCGGCATTTGACCCAGAAATGACC
>JARRNW010000367.1:0-4071 GCA_037384565.1 Candidatus Thiodiazotropha sp. | reverse complement strand
GGGGAAGCAATAGCTTGCGCTATGTGCCGTCATGAACCCACGGATTCAGGTAATATACTACGAGCCGCGGAAAAAAACCGCACCGCTTCAATAAACCGCATCCGAGCAACGTGACATACAGCCCATCCGTCCCCGATCAGGATCCCATACCCGCCTTTCGTGGTGTACTCAAACGCATCAGAGAGGCCGAATCGGCCTGTCAGCGTGTGGCTGACAGCGTACAATTACTGGCTGTCAGCAAGACCCGTAGCGCGGACGAAATCCGCGCACTGGCCGAGCTGGGGCAGGTACAGTTTGGCGAGAGTTATCTGCAGGAGGCACTGGGCAAGATCGAGGATTTGCGGGAACTGAATCTCTGCTGGCACTTCATCGGTCGAATCCAGAGCAACAAGACCCGGCCGATCGCGGAACATTTCGACTGGGTACACAGCGTCGCCAGCCTGAAACACGCCTCCCGGCTGAACGAACAACGGCCAGACGGCAGACCACCGCTGAATGTCTGCCTGCAGGTCAACACCAGCGGTGAAACGAGCAAAGACGGCCACACACCCGAAGCACTGGCGGATCTGCTGCCCGCCTACCAGGCGTTGGAAAACCTGCGGATACGCGGCCTGATGACCATCCCAGCGCCACTTCTGCCCGGAGATGACCCTCGCCAGCCGTTTCGCCAGCTGCGGGCGCTGAGGGACCAGCTGTGCACTCCGGCGCTGCCTCTGGAGACGCTCTCCATGGGCATGTCCGATGATCTGGAAGCCGCTGTTTGCGAAGGCGCAACGATGGTACGTATCGGTACCGCAATCTTTGGTCCGCGACAGTATACTTAATGACAATATCAACCGAGTGAACCTAGAAACCGAATGAGCGAAAGTACAATTACATTCCTGGGTGGCGGCAACATGGCAACCAGTCTGGTGGCCGGCTTGATCGCTGACGGCTTCGAGCGCACCCGCATCACGGTCAGCGATCCGGACAGCGAAAAGCTGAGCCAGTTGGCCGCAAACTTTGGCATTCATACAGAGTCGGACAACCACAAGGCCCTAGCTGGCGCGGGGATACTGGTGCTGGCGGTAAAACCCCAGGTGCTGGAAACGGTTTGCCGCGAGATCGCAGAGCCGGTTCAGCGGCACAAGCCCCTGATCATCTCCATCGCCGCGGGTATCCGCCTGGCCACACTGAAAGACTGGCTCGGTGACGATCTGGCGCTGGTACGCAGCATGCCGAACACCCCGGCGATGATCCAGTCGGGAGCCTCCGGCCTCTACGCCGATATCGACGTCAGCAAGGAACAACGCAGTCAGGCCGAAAGCATCCTGCGGGCCGTCGGACTCACCCGCTGGGTCGAAGAGGAATCCCTCATTGATGCAGTGACCGCGGTTTCCGGCAGCGGACCGGCCTACTTCTTTCTCGTCATGGAAGCCATGGAGGAGGCCGCCATCGGGATGGGGCTGGACCCGCAAACCGCCCGCCTGTTGACCTTGCAGACCGCTCTGGGCGCCTCGCGCATGGCCATGGAAAGCAGTGACTCAACCGCCACCCTGAGGCAGAAGGTGACTTCACCCGGCGGCACCACCGAGTGTGCTCTTGGGATACTCGAGGAGGGCGAGTTGCGCACCCTGTTCCGGCGGGCGCTTGAAGGCGCACGGGAGCGTTCGCGGGAACTCTCCGATATCCTGGGACAGCATTGAACATGGACAGCACCTACCTTACCAACCCCCTGGTCTTTCTGGTACAGACCCTTTTCGGCCTCTACGCTCTGGCGATCCTGCTGCGTTTTCTGCTGCAGGTGGTACGCGCCGACTTCTATAACCCGATCTCCCAGTTTCTGGTCAAAATCACCAATCCACCGTTGAAAATCCTGCGTCGGATCGTACCTGGCCTCGGGGGAATCGATCTCTCATCCCTGCTGCTGGCCTGGCTGGTCAAAACCATCGAGGTGTTCCTGGTGATCGCTATCCTGGGTCATCCGGTGAACCTGTTGGCGCCGTTCATCTGGGCCATTCCGGAGCTGATCGAACTGGCCATCAACATCTTCCTCTTCAGCGTGGTGATTCAAGCGCTACTCAGCTGGGTGAATCCCGGCAGTTACAACCCGGCTTCAGCGCTGCTCTACAGCCTGACCACCCCGGTACTGCGTCCCGCGCAGAAACTGCTGCCCCCCATGGGCGGCCTGGACCTCTCACCCATGCTGGTCATCATCGGGCTAATCCTGCTGAAGATGCTGCTCATGCCACCCTTGCTACAGCTGACCGGTAGTCCGTTTTAGTGTACTAATGAGCTGGTTCAGCTGGAATGACGACGAACTGACCCTGCGGCTGCGTATCCAGCCCAAAGCGGCCCGTGACCGTTTTGTCGGTCCCTATGGGGAGGACCAGTACAAAGTGACTCTGACCGCCCCACCGGTGGATGGTCAGGCGAATAAACATCTGATCAAATTCCTCTCGAACAGCTTCGGCCTGCCCCGATCCCGCATCACCCTGGTCTCTGGGGAGACCTCCCGCACCAAGTGCCTGAAATTAAAGTCTCCCTCCCGATTGCCGATACCCGTTGGGAGGTGAGGCCAGGGGTTGAGTGCCCGGTCTCAGATATGGATGGCTGAAATCTGAGATCCGCTCAGACCAGGCAACACGACACTGGTAACCTGGTACCCGCTTGAGTAAGATTCCGCCTGACGCCGTACAGGGACGAACTGCGCCAGTTGGTAACGAGGCATGAATGGGGCAACTGTATGAGTGACAATGAAAAAGTTCGGTTCGAAGACCAACTGCACGCCTACGAGCAGTGGAAAAAGGAGATCGTCAGTACCATCGATGAGTACGGCCCTTGGCTGGAGGACAATGACCTGTCCTCGGAAGACGTCAAGACACGCATCACCCACACCCTCGACACCATCAAGAGCGACAAGCTGACCATCGCCTTCGTCGCCGAGTTCTCACGGGGCAAGACCGAACTGATCAACGCCCTGTTCTTTGCCGACTTTGGGCGCCGTCTGTTGCCCTCGGACGCGGGCCGTACCACCATGTGTCCCACCGAGATTTTCTTCGACGAGGAGCGCCAGGAAGCCTATGTGCGCCTGCTGCCCATCGAAACCCGTCTTCAGGACATTACCCTGGCGCAACTGCGTCACGATGTGAAACAGTGGGTCCACTATCCCCTGGAGGTCGGCTCGGTCGAACAGATGCAGGCGGCCCTGAACGAGGTCATTCAAACCAAAGAGGTCCCTCTGGAAGAGGCCAAACGACTCGGCCTGTACAGCCCGGACCTGCATCCTCACCAGTCTCAGCCCCCGGAAACCATCGAGATACCGAAGTGGCGGCACGCCCTGATCAGCTTCCCGAATCCGCTGCTGCAAAAGGGGCTGACCATTCTCGACACCCCCGGTCTGAACGCCCTGGGTACCGAACCGGAACTAACCCTCAACATGCTGCCCGCCGCTCAGGCCGTATTGTTCGTGCTGGGTGCCGACACCGGTGTCACCCGCAGTGACATGGAGATCTGGCAGCACCACATCAAGGGTTTTCAGAGCGGTCGCAAACGCGGTCTGATGGTCGTGCTGAACAAGATAGATACCCTCTGGGATGATCTTCGCGAACATGCCGACATCCATGATGTGATCCTGGCCCAGCAGGGCCACACTGCAGAAATGCTGGGCGTGGAACCGAGAGTGGTATTCCCCATCTCGGCCCAGAAGGGCCTTCTGGCGAAGATCAAAAATGATCCCGAACTGCTGGAAAAAAGCGCCTTGCTGGATCTGGAGAACTACCTGGGCCAGGACGTGCTGAACATCAAACAGCAGATCATCCTCGACACCATCAGTTCCGATGTCGGACAGATGCTGGACAACAGCCGTAGCATCCTCTCCGGAAAGCTCAACGATACGAAGTATCAGCTCGAGGAACTCGAGGAGTTGAGCGACAAGAGTGATGATGTGATCAACAACCTCATGGACAAGACTCGTAGCGAACAGGCCCAGTATCTGCGTGACGTGGAGACCTTTCAGCTCAGTCGCAAGCAGCTGAAACAGCAGGCAGACCTGCTGGCAAATACCTTTGACCTGGGAAAACTGGACGCGGC
>JARRNW010000366.1:0-4073 GCA_037384565.1 Candidatus Thiodiazotropha sp. | reverse complement strand
GCAAATATCGCGTAATCGTGAACAAACCGCCAGTTCCCGTCCTGATAGGCCCAGAGTTCCAGCCGGCGACTCTCTTTCAGGGCGATCAGCTGTATCCGTTCTGGGGGGTAGTCCAGCTCCGCGGAAACAAAGCGCGTCTTGATCCGTTCGGCCACGTCGGGACCAAGCCTGTGGAGGGTCTGCTCCCTGATGTCAGGGATCCCCGCGTGGGTCAGGCCGATCCATCCGGCGAACAGCAACCCCAGTATCCACCTCATACAAGTCTCCTTTGCAGCACCCGGTCGAGCCAGTTGCCGTACAGCCTGACACTGATCCGATGCAGTTGTTCGATTTGCTGCTCCAGGTCGGCGAGGATCTGTTTACTGGAGTGCCGGCAACCGGATGGATGCTGCAGGTCACTGCCATATCGTTCGATCCAGTTTTTCACCATCACTTCGGTCATTTCCAGATGAAACTGCAGCCCCAGGTGATCCCCCAGGGCGAATGCCTGGTGGTGATAACAGTCGCTTTCGATCAGGGAACCGCACCCGGCGGGCAGGGTGAAGGTATCGGCGTGCCACTGAAACACCGTAAACTCATCAGGCAGCCCGGTTAACCAGCCCCCTGGGTCATTTTCGCGGCGCAGTCTGACCGGATGCCAGCCGATCTCCATCTCATCGCCCCGATACACCTCGCCCTGCAGGGCGTGGCTCATCATTTGAGCGCCAAAGCAGACCCCAAGCATCGGTACATCACGGTCTAATGCCCTGCGCATCAGATCCAATTCCCCCTCCATCCACGGTAAGTGGTCATTGACGCTGACCCCAGCCCCCATGAACACCAGGGCCGAAGCACAATCCACGTCCAGGTCAACCGGATGTCTCTCATCCAGACACACCATTTTCCAGGGTACCCCCCGTTGTTGCAGATACTCTCCCAGAAAACCCGGATGCTGGCAGACAAGATGGCGAAAGATATGAATGGGTTTCATCCGTTTAGTGTCTCATATCACAGGACATTTGCGCAGTCATGAGGCGCGTATCCAAGCCCCCTTCGATTCGAAATCCAGCGTTCCTTCACATCCTGTTGGCAGCCCCTCCCCGCTCCGATTGCGGCAGGGGTCCCAAGGGGTTTGAGAATGCGGGCTGTGCCACCTGGTAAATCACACGCGCTCCCTTTGACGTCTGTATCGTCACGATTTCCCCAGGCTGAAGATCCCTGAGCGATCGGAAGTGGGTATCCCGATGACCCGATATAACGCTCAATCCCCCTTCACCCGGCGCGGCGCTACGCTCGGCCCAGCCGGGACCAAAGGCCAGCCTGGCTTCCTGGTCACCGCTCAACACCAGCAGGGACAGACCCCGTTGTGGAAACCCGAGCCTGGCCACGGGCCAGGTATCCGACCCGGGCCAGGGGACCGGTCATCTGCGCAGCCACTTCCGTGTTCAGCAGGGGCGCCTGACGGATCAGGCGCCCATCGAGGCTGCGCAACTGCAACTGAGCGTCCGGCTGTTCAGCCGTTTCAGCCTGGACATTGCCCCAGCCGAACACCAGCAAAATCAGCAGAAGCCCCCCCGCCAACCCGGTCAACAGCGCTGCGATCAGGCTCAGCAGTATCTCTTTCAGAAATACCATCCGATCGAATGGTACGGACTGCGAGATCTGGCTAGTTGAGTTGCTTCCCGCCATCACCCTCTCCTTTGCGTTGCGCTGTTTTGGTTTCACTGGGACGGGGTTGAGCCGGAATCCAGCGATAGCTGTAAGCGGGTATCCGCTCAGGAGAGCCGTAGACGAAGTCTTCGCTCAGAGGTTGACGTATATCCTTCATGACTCACCACCAGGCAACAGGGTAATCTGCACCATCCGATCGAAGACCAGCCCCTCGATGTCTTCCTCCGGGTAGATTGCGGCGGACTCACCCTGGTAGTGAGTGATCATGCGTGTCTTGGGCAGCCCGGCGGCGGTCAACAGATTTACGACCGCTTCAGCCCGCTGTTGACTCAACGCCTGGTTGAAGGCTTCAGAACCCCGTTGGTCGGCACCAGCATCAATCTGCAGTTGATACTGGGGAAATGCCTTCAGCATCTGCGCCAGAGCCTGCAACTGGGCCGCAATCTTGGGTTCAACAACGCTGCTGCCGGTACGAAAACCGAGACAGAATCGAAACCCCTGTTGCAACGCATCGAGATCCACTGGTATCAATTGTGGATCGTCCAGAGACGGCTCATCCAACTCGACCGCCTCGGCAATGGACGGAGTTTCGGATTGTTTAGTCGATGCGATCGTTGCCTCGAGTCGTTGTTGTTTGGAGTTCAGGTCTCCGATCACCGCACCGCTGGCGAAACCCAGCACTGCTCCGGGAGGACCGGCCACCAGCCCGCCCGCCAGAAGCCCCAGCCAAGAGCCTTTGAACGCCTGTGGATCAACCCCTTGGGTTACCTCTTCCGCGCCCACCGGTTGCTGCATCAGAACTGCCACAAGACCCATTGCCATACCTAGTTTTTTCATTACTTCACTCCCGTTGTTGGACCAGCGAGCCGTCCCTGGCTGGAGAAGATCATCCCGATCGGCGCCGGTATTCGATGTTCAGGAGTAATTTAAGCGTCCGCTGTTGGCCTGACGGTGCCAAACCCAGGCAGGCACTTGGCAGAATGTGGCGTAATCGTGGCAAGACATTCGGGCAGCACTTTACTGAACTGAACCCTGTTCTGCTCGGTTGGGGACAACCGAAGCGGGTTTGTGGCAGGCTTAAACGTTCGAACTAAAAGTGTGAAGAATGCTAGTGTTTCAGAAAATCATCTGTTTCTATGCACTAAAGTTACCCATAGGGAGTGCCGACATGGATGAATGATCACAACATGGAACTAATCAGAAGAATGCGGATATTCCAGGCATTCGTCGTCGGATTGCTGTTTCTCACCTGCGGTGCGGCTCAGGGTGTTGACCTTGTCGCCAACAGAAGCATTGATTTCGAGACGATTTCGAAAAGCACCCTGCGCTCGATTTTCAGCATGCGCATGACCCAATGGCCGGATGGCACCCCCATCCGGGTTTTTGTCATGGGAGATAAAACGTCCCAGCATACCGATTTCACCAAACAAATCCTGGGAGTCTTCCCCCACCAGCTGAGACGCGCCTGGGATCGCCAGATCTACTCGGGCATGGGGCAGGCCCCGATCAAGGTGGAAACCGAACAGGAGATGCTGGAACAGATTGCCACCACTCCGGGGGCAATAGGCTATCTATCCGAGGAATACATCAATGAGCAAGTACGGATACTCCCGGTACAGTAGGGTAGCCCCCCTTCGACGTGTGGGTTATCTCCTGGCACTGGCGCTGCTCCTGCAACCCGCGTCCGTGTCCCTGGCTTCGGACAGTGTAAATTTCGATGATGCTCTGCAATTCCATGGGTTTCTCACCCAAGGGTATGTAAAAACCACGGCAAACAGTTTTTTTGGCGACAGTGAGGATGGCAGTTGGGACTTTCGTGAACTGGGGATCAACAGCTCCTATCGCATTACCCCTCAGATCCTGGCATCGGCGCAACTGCTCTCGCGCAAGGCCGGCGAAATGTACGACGGCAGCGTGGATCTGGACTACGCCCAGATCGAGACCACCCTGTTCATGAAGGAACAGAACCGTTTCGGCGTCATTCTCGGGCGCTATAAGAACCCCTTTGGCCTGTACAACGACACCCGTGACGTGGCCGCCACCCGACCCGGCATCTTCATGCCTCAGGCGATCTACTGGGACCGGGTGCGCAACATGGTACTCTCCAACGATGGCGTGCAACTGTTCGGCCATTATCAGGCCGACAATCACCGCTTCTCCGCTCAACTGTTCAGTGGCCGTACTCCCATCGATAAAAATGTGGAGCAATCCTATCTCAGCGCCGCCCTGGATCCGAAAATGGACCAGGATGGTTACACAACCGGTGCACGCCTGCTCTACGAGTGGGACGGAGGCCGTTTCATCTTCGCCTTAAGTGGGGCCAGCCTGACACTGGATGCCACCACGAATGCCTTGCCTCCCGGAACCATCGACATCGACTATCGGGTGCTATCGACACAATACAATGCAGGCCTGTGGAGCCT
>JARRNW010000365.1:0-4673 GCA_037384565.1 Candidatus Thiodiazotropha sp. | reverse complement strand
GCCAACATTGAATAATTCAGTATCAACTGTCAGAGATTTATAGTTCTTATAGATGGAAGTATTTAGGATTTCTTCTATTAGATAATTCGCAACATCAACCGAACATAATGCATTCACCAACTGTTTTTTCTGATCCTTTTCTAAGGGCTCCATACCAATATTAAATAGTGCATAACTGAGTGAATTAATTGGCTGCCTAAGATCGTGACCGATGTGCCTAATCATCTTTTTACGTAATTCAGCCTCATGAATAAGGTCTTGATTCTTCTCTGCCAACATAACACGTAGGCTTGCTTGTTCAAATTGTAAATGTAACATCCGGACCTGACGAATATACAACCAATAACCAAATACAGATAAAAGAACCATTGTCACAGTAAAAGGAAATATATCTCCACCATTAATAAATGTTTCGCCATTAAGATTAGATAAGTATTCTATTCCGAGTAGAAAAACCACAATTTTACTCAATAAGAAGCTGCGAATTGGTTTGATCGAAATTGCTGACTGGACAAAAAGTGCCGATAGGACTAGCCATAAAACAACAGCGGCATTACCCATTTCAACGGCAGTGGCGTTAACTACCAGCAACACCAGAATCGCTCCATCCTCAGTAAACTGAGAGAGTATCGTAACGTTGGCTTCATCTGGTTTCGTAGTAATTGCATACCATTGATGAATAACGTTCAAACCAATAATCAGGCATGCAATAATGTAATAATAACAGGCCTCCACAACACCCATTCCATAACTACTTGACAAAGCCGCGAGAAATGTCACAAGATTAATCTGAAAAGCAGTACTAATAGCTAATTCTACTGGCTTCCTGGTTAACATGTGTTTTAGTATTTTATCTTCAAATGGGCTATTTTTAATACTAATAATATTTTCAAGATGACTCATAACTAGTCTTTAGCTGTAGAAAATTATGTTTTAGCATAAGCGAAAACGCAGCTGGTATTATTATCATTAATGGCAACGCTCTTACCGTCATGCAAAAAACCCGATGCGCAAGAGCCTGTCCACAAAGCAAGCCAGGCAAGTGATTTTTACATAGCTCAAAAGTGTAGAATAAGTAATCCTCCCGAGGCAGACCGGTATTGATGTCTACTACCGCTGTTAGAAATATTAATGGAAAAAATACCGCTATAGCACAAATATGATATGGCAGCATAGATAACCAGCCATATTTATAACCGAAATAGGTTACTGTATATGCAACAGGAAAAAATATTGCCATTGGCATAAATAAAGAATTGGATAACCGGTATCCAACTAAAGTCGCTGATAACAAAGTATCGATACTGACCAAAGAAATATAAACAATTACTCCTAAGACTAGCACAATAGTTACTAGCTTTACTTGAATTACCCAAAAAGGTACAAACTCTTTCATATCATTCATGCGATTAAACCAATAACCATCATCAATAGCTGCCTTGCTTACAGAAGGCCATTGTCTCTAGCCCAGACCACAGCATCATCTCTACTAGTACAATTCAATATTTTATAGATTGCAGCGAGATGAGACTTAATTGTTTCCGGTGAAACTTCCAGTAACTTTGCAATTTTCTTATTGGAGTGTCCGCGCGCTAGTTGAATCAATATCTCAGTTTGACGAGCTGTTAGCTGTTTATGGTTATGTAAAATATACGGTTCTATATCTCTGCATCCCTGACTGCCGTGAATAAACTGATTCAAGTATCTAAGCGTATAGTCTGGTGGAGCATGCTTTGGATAATATGCTATTGCTCCTGCATTTATGCTATTTTTTCTATCGGTATGACTAGTGGAAGAAGAAATAACAACTAAAGGAGTAGAATTATATTTTCGTGAAAACAATTGAATCCACGTTATCACATCAACACCTGGAATATAAAAATCCAAAATAATAAGCGATAACTCAGCTATTTCTTCAGATAAATCGGCATCTGCTGGATTATCAAAGCAACGAATTTGTTGCTCAACCGTCACCGACTGAAGCAAATACTTCATACCAGCACTGAATAATTTGTGATCATCAATAATCCATATTTCACTTTTTTTCTTCATAATATACTGTTCACTCTATTAAAGAACTTGTGCGGATCATATTCCGTAGGTAGTATGTCCAAAAAATAACAATAGGTTCCCCTGCTTTCGCCCTCCATCTCTATCTAACGATGTTTTCCGTCCTCTGGCATTAGTCTTGTCTGAAGAATTTACACTAAGCTGTAAGAATAGAGTGCTCAAGTATAAATACACGGCTTAGGTGTGACATATTTACTGCACCCGCTCAGCAGGAATTGACGGAGCTGGTGCATACGATGAGCCACCAGGTTTCCGGATATCTGGAACGACAGGGTATTCTTGAAAGAGATGGAGACGACTGCATGGATGCAGCAGGCAGGGCGAGCCGAGAACAGGTACCGAAACCTGGAGGAGGGTGACGAAGATCCGATGCAACAGGTATTGGGCTGCTCGGTGAGCTACCGCATTGCCATCGGACCCCAGCAGGGACGCAAGGTTTTCACGCTGCAGACTATCCCGGCCTGGGAAGTTAATGACCGCTTTGCTCAGGTGGCGAAAGAGTCCGGCTTCAGCTTACACGCCGGTGTCGCGGCACAAGCTTGGGAACGGCGGCAACTCGATCGGCTATGCCGATATATTTCAAGACCAGCGGTCTGCGAGAAACGGCTATCATCGACACCCTCGGGCAATATTCGCTATCAACTCAAAACGCCCTACAGCGATGGGACCACGCACGTCATCTTCGAGCCGCTGGATTTTATCGCTAAACCGGTGGCGTTGGTGCCGTAAACGGTGCGTCCATACACCACATCTCCTAAGCGCGCAGACGCTCAGTATAACGGTTCTGTTTCTTCTGTTTGCTTATCGACACACGCTCTTTGGTTAGGGCTCAAGATTACTTAAGATTGTGTGTCCGGAATAATCTAGCCACTTCAAACTCGCCAATCCACGTCTCCCCCGCTTCGGGTGATTCACTCCTGTAACAGCCAGGATTACTATTACAGTGGAAATGCAAAAACATAGAATTAAATGGTCAGCATATGACTAAAGTGTTTTTGCATAAAACAGGCCAATACCTATTAGGATTTAAATTAGATAAAAGGAGAATATTATGTTGAAGAAAAACATCCCAATAGCAGCTTTACTTTTTGCCGGACTAGGCAGCGTTGGCAATTTGTCGCTAGCAAATACTACAGATATTATGGCGACTACAGTTCCAGCTTCTATTTGTCAGCCGTTAACTAGCTCCGATGCAAGTAAGGTTCGCTTGTCCAATGGTCAATGGACCTTTACTGGATCTGCTGTTGGGAAAGTAAACTTTTACTGTCCTTATTTGCGTAACGCATGGCATATGTCGTCGGATGGCAATTATAACAGCATGACCAGTTACCGAATTCTATACCGAGATAGTGATGGAACTGGTAACGCTGCTCAGGTTACCACACGTTTTTTTCGGCGAGGGGAAAATGGTATTGTACCGGCCGGATCCACTTGGGACTCTAATAATTATACCGACTCAGGTAATAATTCTAGAATACATAACAATTCACACTCACTTAGTTATAATGGAAACTATTACTTTTTCGTCACAATTTATCGTTCAAACTCAACACAAAACCCTGCCTTTAGCGGCATAGACTTTTGGATGCCTACACCAGGTTGAGAAGTAACAGCATGCTGGTCACATCCATAATTAACCCTTGCGTTGCATAAATCCAGAGTTTAAATGTGCACAATCTGTTCTAGAATTCGTTATGACAATTCTGCACGCAGGTCAATGGAGGGTCCCCTCTCCCGAAGGGAGAGGGGACGATCTGATCGGGATTGGTGGAGTGATTTAGCGACGTTCCATTGATTCTGTCTGAGAGTCTCTATTCTGTTTTCTGGATATCACTATCAGTGAATTCCATAAAAATGCTGAAACCCGCATTTCATCCGTAAGCGCCCAAGAATCGGCATCTATTCATCCCACGCGCACCTGACTCACAATGTCTCCGGTCATCCCACGCGCACCTGACTCACAATGTCTCCGGTCAAATTCAACAGGAGACCTCCGATGCCCAGCAAAACTGCTACACAAGCACACTCTCAACAATGGCGCCAACACATCGAGGACTGGTACAACTCGGGATTAAGCCAGCAGGCCTTCTGTAGGGACCGGAATCTCAGTTATCACCAATTTCACTATTGGCGGAAAAAGCTGGCACATGCGACAGTTGACAAAGCGCAGCCCCACTCCTCGGCGCTGGTGCCAGTCACTTATCAATCGCCACTCTCTGACAATGACTTATCCATACATCTCCCAAACGGGATTAGCCTGCGAGGCATTGCCCCGGATAATTTGGCACTGGTTGAGCGGTTGTTGGTATCACTGTCATGACCCACTACTTCAGACCCTCACCCTCAATGCCCCACATCTACCTGTACCGCGACCCGGTGGATTTTCGCAAAAGCTACCGGGGGCTGGCGGCGATCGTGGAGCAAGAGCTGGAACACAATCCGTTTGATGGCGCTCTTTATGCTTTCATCAATCGACGCCGTGATAAGATCAAGCTGCTGTTCTGGGAAGATAATGGTTTCGTCCTCTACTACAAAAGCCTGGCCGAGGAGAAATTCCGTTGGCCCAGGGCTGAAGACCCGGTGATGCCATTGAGCGGAGAACA
>JARRNW010000364.1:0-4106 GCA_037384565.1 Candidatus Thiodiazotropha sp. | reverse complement strand
ACCCGATTGGGCGGGGGAGGAGGTCTCCGGGGATATCCGTTACTACAATGCAAGCCTGGTGACGAATCCCTATTGCGACTGGTAGCGCCATGCTCGGCTGGCGTCAGCTACTGCCCTGGATGCTCTTGATACTCCTGTGCGCTTGTCAGGATCCCCAGGAGCCACCGATCCGCATGGCCCTGTCCAACGTTCCGCTCAACCTGGATCCCCGTTTCGCCACCGATGCCACATCCGAACGCATCAACCGGCTGCTCTACCGGCGTCTGGTGGAGTTCGATGCGCGAAGTATGCCGGTTCCGGGCATCGCGACCTGGGAACGAGTTACCCCGACACGCTATCTTTTTCACCTCACCTCTAACCGCGCAAGCTTCGTCAACGGACATCCCCTTGAAGCTAAGGATGTGGTGGAAACCTATCGCCAGGTGCTGGATCCGAAAAGCGGATCGCCGAAACGGGCGGCCCTCAGTCTCATCGCATCCCTCGAGGCCCTGGATGCAGAAACCGTTGCGTTCACCCTGTCCCGGGAAGACCCCCTGTTTCCCGCCTACTTGACCCTCGACATCCTGCCCGCGAATCTGATCCGGCAACAGCACGACTTTTCCAAGCAACCGGTAGGCAGCGGCGGTTTCCAGCTTACGGCCTGGCCGGAACCGGGCAGGATTCAACTGCAACGTCGTCGTGATGGTCAATTGTTCGAAATGGTAGCGGTGAAAAACCCCACCGTTCGGGTACTCAAGCTGTTGCGCGGCGAGGTCGATCTGCTGCAAAGCGACCTGTCGCCGGAGTTGACGGACTACCTGCGCAGTCGGGAGGAGGTTATCGTTACGCAGCGTCCCGGCAGCAACTACACCTACTTGGGGGTCAACTACACGGATCCGGCTACCGGGAATCTCCAGGTACGCCGCGCCATCGCCCACGCCATAGACCGGTTGGGGATCATCCAAGGGGTGATGCGTGGTTCGGCACGCCCCGCTGAAGCCCTGTTTCCGGCCGAACATTGGGCCGGTATCGGGCTTGCCGGATACCCCTACGATCCGGATAAGGCCCGCGCACTGCTCGCATCACAGGGCTATACTCCGGCCAATCCGCTAAAGCTCATCTACAAGACCTCCAGTGATCAGTTTCGCGTGCGACTGGCCACCATCATCCAGAGCCAGTTGGGGGATGTAGGTATCGATGTCCAGGTACGCAGCTATGACTGGGGTACCTTATTCGGCGACATTAAACAGGGTAATTTCCAACTCTACAGCCTCACCTGGGTGGGACTGCGTACACCGGATATCTATCGTGAGGTCTTCGCCACGGATGCGGTACCTCCAAAGGGTGCCAACCGTGGTCGCTACAGCAATCCCAAGGTCGATACCTGGCTGACTGAAACCCGCAATGGTCTGGATCTGACTGCCCAGGCTGAACGCTATCGGCGCATTGCCGAGGCGGTGCATGAGGATCTGCCCTATATACCACTCTGGTACGAAGATCAGATCCTGGCCCACAGCCGCCGTATTACCGGGTATGATCTGAGTGGTGACGGCAACTACGATGGACTCGAACAGGTTTGCCTGAGTGAATCTTCCGGCCCCGTAGCCGTCAACACCTCGAAATCCCATTCACCATCCGTTCCAGGGAACCGCTCCATTGAATGACCATCCTTCCAAGCAAGCCGTACAGGGGCATCGGCAACTGCGTGTCGATCTGCCATCCCAGACCCTGATCGGCTTGCAGGAGGGTGTGACGATCCTGCGTTTTGCAGTATCCACGGCAAAAAACGGCGCCGGTGAGCTCAATGGCAGCGGCTGCACCCCTCGGGGTCATCACCGGATACGCCTGAAGATCGGCGCAGGCTGCCCGGAGAATGCGGTGTTCGTCGGGCGCCGTCCCAGCGGTGAAATCTACACGCCCTCTCTCGCCCGACAGGCCCCCGAAAGGGACTGGATTCTGACCCGCATCCTCTGGCTCACGGGTACTCAATCGGGCTACAACCGGGGCGGGGCGGTAGATACCCTGCGCCGCTACATCTATATCCACGGTACCCCAGACTGTGAACCTATGGGTGTGACGGCTTCCCACGGCTGTATCCGCATGCGTAACCGGGAGTTGATTCAGTTGTTTGATTGGGTCGAGCCGGGGACCCCCGTGGAGATTATTGGCTGATGGGCCTTTTCCTGCTCTCACGCCTGACCAGTGCTTTGTTCGCTACACTGGGGGTGGTGTTGCTGGTGTTTTTCCTGATCCACCTGGTACCGGGTGATCCGGTGGATGTGATGTTGGGCGAGTCCGCCCAACCCGCAGACCGCACTGCCCTGCGCGCCAGTCTGGGTCTGGATCAACCCCTGGCGCAACAACTGGGCGGATACTTCTCGGGTCTGCTTCGTTTGGATCTAGGGCTGTCACTGCACAAACGCCAACCGGTCAGCCAACTGCTGGCTGAAAGAATCCCCGCGACCCTGGAGTTGGCCTCGGCTGCACTGATCGTGGCCCTGCTGTTGGCGCTGCCACTAGGGATACTCGCAGCCCTGAAACGGGGGCAGGGTTGGGACTGGGGCGCGATGGGTTTCTCCATGCTGGGTGCGGCGATCCCCAATTTTTGGCTGGGGCCCATGCTGATCCTGCTATTTTCCCTATGGCTGGGCTGGACTCCGGTGAGCGGTCGTGACGGGGTCACGAGCCTGATCCTGCCCGCCATAACCCTGGGGACCTCCCTGGCCGCGATCCTGGCCCGTATGGTGCGCAGCAGTCTCCTGGAGGTGCTCGGGGAGGATTTCGTGCGCACCGCCCGGGCCAAGGGACTCAGCGAGTGGCGGGTAGTCAGTCATCACGCCCTGGGCAATGCCTGGTTACCGGTGCTGACCCTGATCGGATTGCAGTTGGGTGCGCTGCTGGGCGGTGCGGTGGTTACCGAGGTGGTGTTCGATTGGCCCGGGATCGGCTCTCTGTTGATCGAAGCCATACAGCAACGGGACTACCCGGTCGTACAGGGATGCGTGTTACTGATCAGCCTGACCTATGTGAGCGTGAATACCCTGACCGATCTGGCCTATGCCTGGGTAGATCCCCGGATTCGTCTGGATGGGTGAGTCGATGCGGCGTTGGCTACCCCTGCTGCCCATACTGCTGTGGGCCCTGGCGGCCCTGAGCGCGGATATTGCCGCCGATGACGCCGCTCGGATCCAGCTCCAGCAAATCCTTGCTCCACCCGGAGGCATGTCGCTCCTGGGTTGTGACGACCTGGGTCGCTCGATCCTGTTTCGACTCTGGTCCGGGGCCCGGATCTCCTTTGTGGTTGCCCTTGGCGTGGTATCGCTTTCTCTGCTGGTGGGCACCCTGGTGGGATTGCTTGCGGGTTACCGGGGCGGTTGGCCGGATCTGGTATTGATGCGTATTGTCGATGTGTTTCTCGCCTTTCCCGGTATCCTGTTGGCCATTGCCCTGGCGGGGGTGATGGGGCCAGGTATCGACAACCTGATCATTGCCCTGTCCGTGGTGGGATGGGTGGGTTATGCCCGTCTGGCCCGGGGCCAGGTACTGTCACTCAAGCAGCGTGAACATGTGACTGCCGCGCGCGCCCTGGGCATGCCGGGCTGGCGGATTTTGGGATGGCATATCCTGCCCCTGCTGTGGGCGCCGCTGATTGTCGAAGCCACTTTCGGGTTGGCGGGAACGGTCATTGCCGAGGCAGGTCTTTCCTATCTGGGTTTAGGTGTTCAGCCGCCTCAGGCTTCCTGGGGCAGCATGATCCGGGATGGGGCCGGATATATGCTGATGACGCCTCACATGGTGCTCGCCCCGGGCGTGGCGATCATGCTGGTGGTGCTATCACTCAACCTGATCGGGGATCGTTTGCGCGACTGGTTGGATCATCGAGTATGAAGGCTGCTACTGCACAAAAAAGGTGGTGAAGAACAGCTCCTCGACCGCATTCTTTTTCTCCAGCGACTTCATTAGTTTATCAATTTCCGAGAGGGCCCGTTTGCGCAGGGCCTCTTTCCCCTCGGTGGTCTTCAGCTCGGCCCCGTCCTGTTCGGATAACAGCAGCAGTAGTGTGTGTCGAATAGCCGGGCCGTGATTGTTCAGGATCTCCAAAAAGGCTGCATCATGAGTCATCAGTT
>JARRNW010000363.1:0-4117 GCA_037384565.1 Candidatus Thiodiazotropha sp. | reverse complement strand
GATCAGAACGGGATTTTAAAGAATACAAATCTCAACAGGATCACCGGTGCTATCAATCTTAATCCCACTTTCCTGAATAAAACGTTAAAAGTTAATATTAATGCAAAGGGAATAGACATCCACAGCCGCTAGCGTTGCGCCTTTCAGAAACGCACCTGATCGCTTTTCAAATAAGGAACACGCCGATGCCGAAGCTCAAACATCTCCTGTCCGCATTGCTGACAATCACAGGTCCTGCAGCGCTAGCGGACACACCGACCTTCATCAACGAAATTCACTACGACAACGCAGGCGCGGACAGCGACGAATTCGTTGAGATCACCGGGCCGGCCGGTACCGACCTCAGCGGCTGGACCCTGGTGCTGTACAACGGCTCCGCATCGGTGCTGAGTCCCTACGCCACGCTGAGCTTGTCAGGATCCCTGAGTGACGACACGGGTACAGGTTACGGATTCACCACGATCACGTACAGTGGCATCCAGAACGGTGCACCGGACGGGCTCGCCCTGATCAACAGTGCCGGCGAAGTCGTGCAGTTTCTCAGTTACGAGGGCAGTTTCACCCCCACATCCGGACCCGCCGCCGGTATGACCAGCCTGGATATCGGTGTAGCTGAAACCGCCTCCACCCTACTCGGGCAGTCCCTGCAACTTCAAGGCAGCGGCACCTTGGATACGGATTTCCAATGGGTTGCCGATATCGCTCAAACCCCGGGCGGAATCAATCTCGGTCAAAGCCTCAACGGCTCAGACCCGGGAGACGGCGGAAACGATGATCCGGAGCTTGACCCGGTGGCCATCTATGACATCCAGGGCGCGGGGCATTACTCACCCTACGAGGGGCAAACGGTTACCACCGAAGGTATCGTCACCGCAGTGGAGACCAACGGGGTCTACGTCCAGGACCCACAGGGCGATGCCAACGAAGCCACCTCCGATGCCCTCTATGTCTACACCGGCGGTAATCACGGCCTGCAGAGCGGCGACGCAGTCCGGATCACGGGTTCGATCAGTGAATACGTACCGGGTGGCAGCAGTTCGGGCAATCTCTCCGTCACCGAATTCTATCGTCCTGAAATCACAGTGCTTTCACAAGCCAACCCGCTGCCAGAGGCGGTTCATATCGGGCGCAGTGGACGCATCCCGCCGTCCCAGATTATCGACGATGACAGTTTCGGCAACTACGATCCACAGCAGGATGGCATCGACTTCTATGAGAGCCTGGAAGCCATGCGCGTGGTCATCGACCAGGCAGTGGCGATATCTCCAACCAACCACTATGGCGAGATCTTTGTCCTGGCGGATGAAGGCGCGGACGCCAGCGGCCGCAACCCCCGTGGCGGCATTACCATCCAACCAGGCGACTTCAATCCGGAACGCATACAGATCGACTTCAACAGCAGCATGAACGATCTCTACTATGCGGTTGACACGGGTGATCTGCTGGGGGATGTCCGTGGTGTGATGAACTACTCCTACGGCAATTTCGAGGTCTATCCCAGCGAGGCTTTCGCACCGCAAAGCGGCGGACTGCAAGCCGAAACCAGTGATCTGAATACGCACCGGTCATCCCTGACTATCGCCAGCTACAACCTGTTGAACCTGGACCCCAATGACCAGGATGGGGACCAGGACCTGATTGGAGGCCGTTTCGCGCATATCGCGCAACAGATCGTCGACAATCTCGGCACACCCGACATCCTCGCCCTGCAGGAGATTCAGGACAACAGCGGCTCGGTGGACGATGGGGTGGTTTCCGCCGATGTGACGCTTGAGCACCTGGCTACCGCCATCCAAGAGGCGGGAGGTCCCGAGTACCTATGGATCGACAACCCGCCACAGAACAACCAGGACGGAGGGCAGCCCGGGGCGAACATCCGGGTCGCGTTTCTCTACAACCCGCGCCGGGTCAGCCTTGACCCGGATTCGGTACAACGTCTCAGCGACACCGACCTGTCCGACGGTGACGCCTTCCAGAACAGCCGCAAACCCCTGTACGCCCGCTTCACGCGAAACGATCAGACCTTTCACCTGATCAACAACCACTTCGCCTCCAAGGGCGGCAGCACCCCCCTGTTCGGCAGCACCCAGCCCTACATCAATGGCAGCGAGGAACAGCGCACCGCCCAGGCCCGCGAGGTGAACGCCTTCGTCAGGGGTCTGCAGACGGATGACCCGGAGGCCCGGATCGTTGTCATGGGTGACCTCAATGAATTTCATTTCATGTCGCCCCTCAAAACCCTTAAGGGTGGAGACAGTCCGAACCTGATCAATATGACGGAAAGCCTGAGCCCGGAACAGCGCTATACCTATATCTATGAAGGCAATGCTCAGGCCCTGGATCACATGCTGGTCTCGGAAAATCTGGCCCGCCAGGCGAGCTACGATGTGGTACATGTGAACACCGAGTTCCAGGATTATGCCAGCGATCACGATCCGGTCTTGCTAAAGCTGACCCTCGCTCACCCCCGCCACTCGATTCGCTTCGCCACCTTCAATACCTCACTCAATCGCGCCAACTCCGGTGAACTGATCCAGGATCTCTCCACACCGGACAACCCCCAGGCCCAGGCCGTGGCGGAGATCATTCAGCGAGTCCGACCGGATGTGCTGCTGCTCAATGAGTTCGACTACGACAAGACACGCAGAGCCATCAGGCTGTTTCAGCGCAACTACCTGGGTAAAGGCCAAAACGGAGCCAGGGCGATCCGTTACCCCCACTACTATCTGGCCGAGTCGAATACCGGTATACCCACGGGTTACGACCTGGATCACGATGGAGCAACGGATGGCCCAGGAGACGCCCAGGGGTTCGGCACCTTTCCAGGACAGTACGGGATGGTACTGCTGTCCCGCTATCCCATCGATCAGAGACGGATTCGCGTGTTTCAGAAGTTCCTGTGGAAGGACATGCCCGAGAATCTCATCCCGGAAGGCTGGTACTCTGAGGAAGCACTGGAGAACCTGAGACTCTCATCCAAGAGCCATTGGGATATCCCGGTCAGGGTGAGAGGACGCGAGGTGCATGTACTGGCCAGTCATCCGACCCCACCGGTATTCGATGGCGAAGAGGACCGCAACGGACGTAGAAATCACGACGAGATCCGTTTCTGGCTCGATTACATTTCCGGCGCGGACTACGCATATGATGATAAAGGCCGCCACGGTGGCCTTTCCGACAAATCGCGTTTTGTCATTCTCGGTGATATGAACGCGGATCCGCGGGATGGCGACAGCACCAACAATCCGCTGGGGAGTCTGCTTGCCAGCCCTCGGATCAATACATCGATCACCCCCGCAAGCCTGGGTGCCGCGGAAGCCAGCCTGCGTCAGGCCGGTATCAACCCGTCCCATCTGGGAGGCGCGGCGTTCGATACCGCCGATTTCGCCGACACCACACCGGGCAATCTACGCACCGACTACGTCCTGCCATCCATCAACCTCAAGCTTGTCGGCGCGGGAGTTTATTGGCCTGTGGTCACGGATCCTCAATTCAACCTGGTGGGTGACTGGCCCTTTCCCAGTTCGGATCACCGACTGGTTTGGATCGATCTGCTGATGCACTGAGGGATATCCCCCCTGGACAAGGATGTCCCCTCTTATTTACCGTCCCGGTAAAACACCGCCAGCCAGATTGTAATTGTCTGGGGATCCGTCCAGCTCACCCGGTGTTTCCGGTGCGCCGGGATCATCAGATAGTCCCCCGGGAACAGATCGATCTCCGCCTCATCCTCGTAGGCGAGCCGGGCGTGCCCCTGAAGCAGTAGAATCCACTCATGCTCATCCTGGTCGTACCAGCCATTTTCCGGGGATGTCTGACCCTGGGACAGGATGCGTTCGATGCGTAGTGCCCCATGTCGCAGTAACTCATCGAATCGCTCCTGCGACAGATGCTCGGGCAAATTCTCGATCAGGTTACCGTCAACCATGAGTGAAGCTAGCGTCATCCACTGCTCATTTTGTTCACTGCAACCGCTGGCATCTCAGCAATGTTTTGGGCACGGACTCGCTTGACGGGAAAGTACAGGGGTCTCAGAAAACGGTTCCGTTCAATCACGGTTTTGATCAACAGCGGCAGGGTCACGCTGATCCCATAGGCAACTGTCGCGCCCAACAGT
>JARRNW010000362.1:0-4125 GCA_037384565.1 Candidatus Thiodiazotropha sp. | reverse complement strand
GGATGTGGTGCGGATGCTCGAGCGTATCAACGAGTACTACACTAAAAACGAGCCTTCCAGTCCGGTTCCTCTTCTGCTGGATCGAGCCAAACGGCTGGTGAAGATGGATTTTCATGAAATCGTTCAGGATCTGGCACCGAGCGGCATGTCCTACTTTGATTTCCTGTGGAAACCGGAAGATCGTTAAAACATCATGTCGAATATAACAAACAACCATACCGGAATAGTGGTATCGAGAAACCAAGAGAGGTAGATCGTGGCAAAAGAGAGCAGCCAAAAATTCATAGCCCGAAACCGGGCACCCCGCGTCCAAATCGAATACGACGTAGAGCTCTACGGGGCCGAAAAGATGATCCAGCTACCCTTCATCATGGGGGTTATGGCGGATCTCTCCGGCAAGCCGGAAGACCCCCTGGCCCCGGTAGCAGACCGTAAGATGCTGGAAATCGATGTGGACAATTTCGATGAACGCCTCAAGGCCACGAAACCCCGGGTGGCGTTTCGGGTGCCGAACACCCTGACCGGTGAAGGCAACATCAATGTGGACATCAGTTTCGAAAACATGGATGACTTCTCCCCCGCCGCGATCGCGAAGAAGGTCGGTGCCCTGCGCCAACTGCTCGATGCGCGTACTCAACTCGCCAACTTGCTGACCTATATGGACGGCAAGTCCGGCGCGGAAGAGCTGATCGCCAAGGCCATCAACGATCCGACCTTGCTGCAATCCCTGGCCTCTGCGGCCAAACCCGACGACGCATCGTCCGACGAGTCCAGTTCCGAGGAGTAACCCATGGCTGAAACTGAAAACCAACAAGCGGCCGCCGGCCAGTCCGTCACGCAGGTTGCGCCCGATGAATTTTCGGCACTGCTTCAGCAGGAATTCAAACCCAAGACCGAGCGTACCAAGGAAGCCGTCTCCAGTGCCGTGCAGACCCTGGCCGAACTGGTCCTGAAAGAGTCCAGCACCATCACCGACGATGCGGTGGAGACCATCGAGGGTATCATTGCTGAGATCGACCGCAAGCTCACCGAACAGATCAATCTGATCCTGCATCACGAGGATTTCCAACGTCTCGAAGGCACCTGGCGGGGCCTGCATTATCTGGTGAACAACACCGAGACCGACGAGACCTTGAAGTTCCGGTTGATGATAATCAACAAAAATGAGCAGGTCAAACCCCTGAAAAAATTCAAATGTACCGCGTGGGATCAAAGCCACATCTTCAAGAAGGTCTACGAAGAGGAATATGGCCAGTTCGGCGGCGAACCCTACGGCTGTCTGGTGGGTGACTACCACTTCTATAATTCACCGATGGATGTGGAACTCCTCACCGGCATGTCGCAGGTCGCCGCTGCCGCCCATGCCCCATTCATCGCCGGCGCCGCCCCTACGGTCATGCAGATGGACAGCTGGCAGGAACTGGCCAACCCCCGGGATCTGACCAAGATCTTTCAGACCCCGGAATACGCAGCCTGGCGCTCCCTGCGTGAATCCGAGGATTCCCGCTACATCGGTCTGGCCATGCCCCGCTTCCTCTCGCGCCTGCCCTACGGTGCCAAGACCGACCCAGTGGAGGAGTTCGATTTTGAGGAGGACACCGAAGGCGCGCAACACGACAAATACACCTGGTCCAACTCCGCCTTTGCGATGGCGGTGAACATCAATCGGGCCTTCAAGCTGTATGGCTGGACCACCCGAATTCGCGGTGTTGAGTCGGGGGGTGCGGTGGAGAGCCTACCGACCCACACCTTCCCTACGGACGACGGCGGCGTGGACATGAAGTGCCCCACCGAAATCGCTATCTCCGATCGGCGTGAGGCCGAGTTGGCGAAGAACGGATTCATGCCCCTGCTGCATCGCAAGAACTCCGATTTCGCAGCATTTATCGGGGCTCAGTCGCTGCAAAAACCATCGGAGTACGACGACCCAGACGCCACGGCCAACGCCAATCTGGCCGCCCGTCTGCCCTATCTGTTTGCCAGTTGCCGTTTCGCTCACTACCTGAAGTGCATCGTTCGCGACAAGATCGGTTCCTTTAAGGAACGTGATGATATGGAGAAGTGGCTGAACAAGTGGATTCAGAAGTACGTCGAGCCTAGTCCGGGTACGGCTTCTGAAGAGGATAAGGCACGTAAACCCCTGGCTGCGGCCGAGGTGGTCGTGTCTGAAGTGGAAGGAAACCCGGGCTACTACACGTCAAAATTTTTCCTTCGTCCACACTATCAACTAGAAGGATTGACGGTATCCCTGCGTCTGGTATCCAAGTTGCCGTCGGAAAAAACGGCCTGATGCCTGACATCTTAATCTCATCATTTATTGGAGGATTGAACAATGGCAGTTGACATTTTTATGAAAATCGATGGCGCCGACGGCGAGAGTACCGACGACAAACACCAAAAATGGTGCGAACTCGTCAGTTACAGTCACGGTGTCTCACAACCTGTATCCGGCGCCAGCGGCACCGGTGGTCGAACCGGCGGTCGGGCTAATTTCGAACCCTTCGTTGGGATTAAAGAGATCGACAACGCCACACCGGACCTGAACATCAAGTGCGCGAAGGGTGAGCACATCCCGAAGGTCGAGGTGGAACTCTGTCTGGCTACCGGCGACAAGCACACCTTCATGAAGTACACCCTGGAAGATGTCATCGTCTCCTCCGTGAGCCCTGGAGGCAGCACGGGTGACGACTCCAAGCCACTTGAAACCGTGGCCTTCGCCTACGGTAAGATCAAATGGGAATACACCCCCATCGATCATACCGGCAAACCGGGTTCGACCACCGATCGCACCTGGAGTCTGGAAAAGAACAAACAGGAATAGTTGCATCGCTTCTCTGTAGAGACCGGCCTGCCCTCCTCCAGTTTGGTGACAGGGCAGGCCGGGTTTTGTGCGTTCTCCCGGTCAAAACGCGTCGACAGGCTGGGGCCGCGCAAGCCGGAAGCTTGCCGACTCCGCCACGTAGAGGATGATGAGATCCGTCGACAAAACGGCAGGGGTACGTAAAGTATCGGGAGACCTGCAGAACCGTTAAACTGTTCAATCCTCGAACCGGCTCCGGTTGCCTGTCGGGTTATGTAACCCGACAGGCAATCCGGCCCCGACAACCCGGCAGAGAAGAATGCAAGCGGAAAAACTATTACAACAAGGTGAGCTTGAAGCTGCTCTGGATGCCTTGCAACAAACTATCCGTAAAGAACCCGCGAATGCCAAATGGCGGGTATTCCTGTTCCAATTGCTGTGTATCACCGGTGACTGGGAACGGGCGCTGAAACAGCTCCAGGTATCCGCGGACCTGGACTCCCTCGGCATCCCGATGGCCCAAACCTACCGTGAGGCAATCCGTTGCGAACTGCTCCGTAAGGAGGTATTCGACGGACTGCGCTCCCCGCTGATTTTTGGCGATCCACCCCAGTGGACAGCATTATTGATCGAGGCGTTGCGGCTCACCGGCCAAGGGGAAGTCACACAGGCGGATCAATTACGCCAGCAGGCCTTCGATCAGGCGCCCACCACCCCGGGACAGATCGACGGCCAGCCATTTGAATGGATTGCCGATGCCGATTCCCGTATCGGTCCGGTACTCGAAGCAATCGTCAACGGCCGCTACTACTGGATTCCGGTGCAGCGTCTCAAACAGATGACCATTGATGCCCCGGAGGATCTCAGGGATCTGGTCTGGGTTCCGGCCCACCTGACGTTTGCAAACGAGGGTGAAGTGGTGGCTCTGTTGCCCGCCCGCTACCCCGGTACCGAAACGGCTCAGGACAATACTCTGAAGCTCGCAAGAAAGACCGAGTGGCAGCAACACCACGAAGCGCTGTACATCGGACTCGGACAACGGATGCTGGCTACCGACCAGGACGAGTACCCACTACTGGGGGTCCGTCAGATCCAGTTCCAGAACGCGGCGGACACAGAGGCGAAATGAGCGCTTCGCAGCCACCCTACCCTATGGAGAGCCCGTGTCCTTGAAGGCTACGAAAAATCAGCATTTGCATCCCTCCCTGCTCGACCGTCTGACTGATGACGAACCGGAGAAAAGCAAGGAGTCCCAGGACAAGCGTGTGATGTCCATGCGCCGCGTGCGCCAGTCGGTGCTACGGGATCTGTCCTGGCTGCTCAAC
>JARRNW010000361.1:0-4815 GCA_037384565.1 Candidatus Thiodiazotropha sp. | reverse complement strand
TATTATGGTGTTATTTTGACCCATTTGTGACATGGGAATCCAGTCTTCGGAGTCATTGCTGGGACAATCATTGGCCCATGGATGACTGGACATCCCATGCAAATCCGGGAAGTGGCCAAAATAAAGACGCCACTGGCGTCTTTTGAAATCTGCCACACCGAAAAAACAATCTCGGTGTTCTCACGGCTCAATACATGGCGCTCAATTTCCGGGAGGGCTCTTGCGTAGAGGTCGTATAGCCATGAACACGATAGGCCCGCTCGGACAATGTGGCATAACCGTAGAGTTTTTTGCGCAACATCTGCCGCACGCCGGCATCCAGTTCGCTGAACATCAAACCAAGGCAACCCGCTTGTTGATGAACGACCATGGCTTTGGCTTGACAGGTATTGCCATCACCACAGTCCTCAATCGGAAAAGTCACATAGATAATCTTGTTCAAGTGCAGAGAGCTATCGCCCACATCGACCAGCATGCCACTCAGACTGATGTTCCGTATACGGCCCCTTATCTCGCCCAGATCCCGGTCGACGATTGTGATTTCACAGGCTATCAACTTGCGATGCTCGCATCTGTGTTCCATATTCCGACTCCCGTAGATTTCTGTTCTGTCACCTAGATCTATTAGTATGTACCGTGATCGCAAAGTTGCAAATACGGATTTCTGCTCTTGGCTATTAGGGATAACCCTTGTAAACAATGTTCAATCAATTCAATCCACTAGAGTGAGACACGAGAACTCATGAGTACCGATCTCGACAACGCCGCCATACCTGGACTTTTTCGCAGATTAGGTGCGATTCTCTACGACCTGCTGTTACTCACAGCCTTGATATTTGTAGCCACTGCGGCCGTCACCCTCCCCATGGGTAACCCGAGCGGTGGGTGGCTGATACTTTTTCAATTTATTATTTTCGAAATCATACCGTTACTCTTCTTCACCGGGTTTTGGATAAGGGGCGGACAGACACTCGGTATGCGTGCCTGGCATCTGAAGGTAGTCCGCTTTGACGGTACCGATCTGAATTGGAGTGACGCCCTGAGGCGCCATCTGAGCGCCCTGATCTCAGTCTATCTTCTGGGTTTGGGATTTGTATGGATTCTGCTCGACCCTGAGAAAATGGCGTGGCATGACCGCCTGTCCCGAACCCGAATGGTGATCGTCAAATAAGTGATGGAGTTCACCTTCCCTAGGAACCCCGTTCGCCGATGATCTCCGTGGCACGCCCCGGGTCTAGCGTAGTGTCCTAGTACAGGCTTATTGAGGCCCACACGGGCCCCAAGAAGGCAAGGCCCGATTATTCGTCGAAGGGATGGCGACGAATAATCGTTTCGTTGCGATCCGGTCCGGTCGAAATGATGTCAATCGGGGTCTCGCAGAGGCTTTCGATCTTACTGAGATAGTTCCGGGCGGCTGAGGGTAATCCGGCATAATCCGTGATGCCCACAGTGGACTCCTGCCAGCCCGGCATTTCAATATACACAGGCTCGCACGCCTCGAAACGATCCGCACCCACGGGTGGCGCGGAGATCTCCTGACCATTGAGTTTGTAGGCGACACAGATCTTGATCTTTTCCAATCCGTCGAGCACGTCGAGCTTGGTGATACAGATGCCGGTGACACTATTGATCGCCAGGGAGCGGCGCAAAGCCACCGTATCCAGCCAACCACAGCGCCGCTTACGCCCGGTCGTAGCACCGAACTCATGGCCTTTGGTTCCCAGATGGTCCCCATCCGCATCGAACAGTTCGGTCGGGAAAGGCCCCGCGCCTACCCGTGTCGTGTAAGCCTTAACGATGCCCAGAATGTAATCGAGATATCCAGGACCGACCCCCGTTCCCGTTGCCGCACCGCCAGCCGTGGTATTTGAAGAGGTTACGTAGGGATAGGTGCCATGATCGATGTCCAGCAACGCGCCCTGAGCGCCCTCGAACATCACGTGCTTACCCTCGCGTCGCAGTTGCAACAGGGTTCCGGTGACATCATCAACCATCGGCTTCAACCGCTCGGCATGGCTCATGACCTGATCGAGTACCTGCTGATAGTCCACTTCACCGTAGTCATAGAGGTTTTTCAGAGAGAAGTTGTGATAATCCATTACCTCACGCAGGCGTTCCTGGATCTGGGCCGTGTCGAAGATTTCACCCAGGCGGATTCCCCGACGGGAGATCTTGTCTTCATAGGCCGGACCTATACCCCGTCCGGTGGTGCCGATGGCCTTCTTGCCCCGGGCCTTTTCCCGGGCCGCATCCAGAGCGATGTGGTAGGGCAGAATCAAGGGACAGGCCTCGGAGATACCCATGCGATCGGAAGCCGGCACGCCGTTTTTTTCCAGCATATCGATCTCATCCAGGAGCGCATCCGGCGCCAACACCACACCATTGCCGATCAGACAACGCACGCCTTTGCGCAAAACGCCGGAGGGTATCAGATGCAGAACCGTCTGTTGACCATCGATCACCAGGGTATGGCCCGCATTGTGCCCACCTTGGAATCTGACCACGGCGGACGCCCGATCCGTCAACAGATCCACGACCTTACCCTTACCTTCGTCACCCCACTGGGTGCCGATCACTACGACATTCTTGCCCATGCTTTTCTCATCATCATGTCCGACCCGCGCCGGACGTTTATTACAAAACCCATCGATTTTTACAGAATCGCTCGAAAATTCAAACCGGAATCAGTTGCCAACCGTCAGAATCCCGCTGTAACTGCTGATCACAGCCCATCTCCCTACCCCCTCCAACCTGTCCGGGGAGACCGCAGATCACCCGATAGCCGGAGTTTCGCAGACGCTCGATCTCGGCGTGCAGCCCGGTATCTTCGAGACACGGGGCAAAAACCACGGGGTTGGCGCTCAAGGCAGTAGGGAGCCGGTCTTGAGACACCCTAATCAGAGTTTTCAGATCCGTGCTGAACCCGGTAGCCGCCCGGGCTCGCCCGAAGACCGAGCCGATGGCGTCATAGCGTCCGCCACGGGCAATCTCTTTGCCACTACCCGGAACGAATGCCGCGAACACCACGCCGGTGTGGAAATGGTATCCACGCAGTTCCGCAAGATCGAAATGAACCGGAATATCAGGCAACCAAAAGGCGATCTGATCTGCCATCGCCTTCAGGTAGTCCAAAGCATCAATCACTTCTGGAGAGGCATCCTTGAGTACTTCCCGGGCCTCGACGAGCGCTTTATCACCGTTGAGTTCGCCGAGTTTTGCCAGCATCGCGGCATGCTGCGGTGCGATATCGAAGCTTTCCAGCAGTTGCGCGATCTCAGCCAGCGCCTTGCGTTGCAGTGCATCGAACAACTCCTGCTCCTGAGACGGATTCAGGCCCGCCTGAGCCGCGAGCCCCTTGTAGATCCCCACATGACCCAGGTCCAGGTAGATATCCTTGACTCCGGTTATAGAAAGGGTTTCCATCATCAGCCGGAGGATCTCTACGTCGCTCTCGACACCCGAGTGTCCATAAAGCTCCGCGCCGATTTGTAGCGGACTGCGGGTTCCTGCAAAACCATCAGAGCGGGTGTAGAGTACGGTACCGAGATAACACAAACGGGTGGGACTCTGCGAACGGATGCGATGTGCATCGATGCGTGCCGCCTGGGGTGTGATGTCAGCCCGAACCCCCATCAGCCGACCACTCAGCTGATCGGTCAGTTTGAAGGTATTCAGATCGAGATCACCACCAGTCCCGGTCAGCAGCGAATCGAGAAACTCGACAAACGGCGGGATGACATAGTCGTACCCCCAACGATCATAGAGATCGAGCAGCTCCCGCCGCTTGTGTTCGATTTCCCGCGCCTCCTCGGGAAGCACCTCGTCTATGCCATCAGGCAATATCCAACGTTCGTTTTCCATCATTGTCACTCTTAATTGACCAGATAGAGCAAAATGACCCCGGAGACCATGCTGACCAAGCCGCTGAGACGCATGGAACGATTATCGTTTTGAATCACGATCAGCAGGATCTTGCGCATATTATTGGGATTCAGAAACGGCCAGATCCCCTCGAGTACCAACATCAGGGCCAAAGCCACCAACAAGTCGTGCCACATCATTCAGTTCCCCATAAAAAAACCGGGATCATCCCGGTCATGAAACATCAGGGCCAAAGCCACCAACAAGTCGTGCCACATCATTCAGTTCCCCATAAAAAAACCGGGATCATCCCGGTCATGAAGATGAGGCCCTAGTGTGGTGTAACGTATAAAGTAAACCTATCAGAGCCCGGCGGAGTGCGCCTAGCGCCAAGCCCCCCTTAGCGTCACGTTGATAGGTTCGTTTTATACGTTACACCACACTAGCAGGCCCGTCAGATGTCACGCGGTTACAGGCTTCGTAAAGGACCACAATCCCGGCAATTTCTTGCTCTGTTTCCAGCGGTAATCACCTGATCGATTGTCCATTGCATGAACGGAGGATCAGGATACCCCCATGAAATTCCGGGGCCATATTCTCCCAAAGCCTGTACTCGATGTCCATCACAACAACCGCCCCGAAACCGGAGCGGCACATTGGGTGTTTCGGAGTACTATTTTCCGCCACTGTCCTTCAGGTAGCGAAAGAAGTCGGAATCGGGTTGGATCACGAGCATGTCCGAATTGCCCTGAAAGCTGTTTTTATAGGCGTTCAAACTCCGGTAAAAGGCATAGAACTCACTGTCCTGCTTGTAGGCTTTCGCATAGATCTCGGAGGCCTTGCCATCGCCCTCACCTCGCAGCTTTTCCGCTCCACGATAAGCATCCGCGATGATCACCACCCGCTCACGATCCGCGTTGGCACGGATTCTCTCAGCCGCCTCGCCACCTTTCG
>JARRNW010000360.1:0-4157 GCA_037384565.1 Candidatus Thiodiazotropha sp. | reverse complement strand
GATGCCCGGGGATACCATGCCTTCAGCGGGCTGCGGCAAGAATCCGACCCTGAGCAGTGGCGAGCATACCATTCGAGTAAATGGTCAGAACCGCAGCTTCATTGTGCGGGTTCCCGACGATTATGATAGCAGCCATCCCTATCCGCTGGTGTTCGCGTTTCACTGGTACGGCGGCACTATGCAGGATGTCGACGGTGGTGGCAGCAGTGGGTATACCTGGTCCTACTATGGACTTAGGGAAAAGGCAGATAACAGCGCCGATCACAAGATGATCTTTGTGGCGCCCCAGGGGGTGGGTAACGGTTGGCCTAATTCCGGCGGCCAGGACCTCGCCTTCGTAGACGATATGACTGCTCAGATTGAGGATAACCTGTGTGTTGACAAGTCGCGTCTGTTCTCCATGGGGTTCAGCTACGGAGGTGGGATGACATACGCACTCGCATGTGACCGGGCCGATGTATTCCGAGGGGCAGCGGTCTACGCCGGCGGACAGATCAGCGGATGCAGTGACGGCTCAAAACCAGTTGCTTACATTGGCATTCATGGCATAGATGATCGTATCGATGGTGGGCGCTCGGCGCGCGACACGTTCGTCGTCAATAACGGTTGCACTCCCCAGAGCCCTCCAGAGCCGAGTAGGGGGAGCCTGACGCATGTATGTACTTCCTATAACGGGTGCCAGGATGGGTATCCAGTCCGCTGGTGTGCGTTCGATGGCGGCGGTCACACTCCGGCACCAGTGGATGGGTCCAACTCAGCTTACGGTGGCGGCGACGTCACCTGGACCAAGGGAGAGGTGTGGAATTTCTTCACGCAATTTTAAATCGTCATCAGAACGGAGTTGAAGACTTTGATGGGGTCATTAGAGTAAATTTACTCTAATGACCCCGTTCGGTTAAGTAAGCTTCGCACAAGTTCAAGGCGCGTCACTCTCTTTTCGAACCCTGGCTCGCCTAGGATCAGCAGGGAACGATTGATGTACTCGAAACCGAGTCTGTGATGAACGTCTAAGTTATCAAGTAACCGTACATGATACATATGGCACAGGTGCTGACTTTTATGACGCAATAACTTTTAAGATACGCTATCTGTAATCGGAAACTCATTGAATTAGGGAAATAATTACCCTAATGAGTGGCTGCTTTGGGTGCATGTAGCCATCGCCTATCTGAAGAGATTGCTGTTCGGTATGTTTCATGGGACAAGTCATCAGTATTGACAGAACTATTTGAATGAATTCAGCTACCGCTTTCGCAACCACCGCCGCTACCTTGCAGCCGCTCGTTCAATATGGCGAGCAGCGTGACAAGGAAGCGACAGTGATGAAGTGCGGTATCTGTTACGGCGCCAACGGCGGCGGCGCGTGGTTGCTGGGGGTCCCGCTGCCGCCGACTTCGCAAAGTTGCCCCTATCAATATAAATCTAAGGGCACGCTTCGGCAGAACATGGCATATTTAGGTGCCGGGTTAATAACAACTGCGTCAAGGGTACGGCCGCCTTCAGCATCAAAATGCAGACAGGGGTCGTCGTCGAACAGCGGGTGAGTGGTGGCGACTGGGATATGGTCGCCCGGCCAGGCCCGATACAGGAGTAATTGAAATGGGAAAGAAGAATAATTGGAAGCGTGCACGTCCGTTCAGTGGCTGGCTCGCATTGGCTGTTCTGGTGGCGTGTTTCGCTCCATTGGGATCTGCGTTTGCTGCCGATTCCGGGTATGGTGTGTCGAGCGAAAGCGCGGGATGCGGCGCGAACAGGTTGACTCCCGGTGACAGTAGGCACACGATCAATGTGAATGGGCAGACGCGGAGCTACTTCCTTCACGTGCCAAGGAGCTACACAGGGGCGACGGCTGTACCGCTCATCGTCGACTATCACGGCCACGGCGGCAATGGGGAAGGTGAGAAGAACGGTTCGGGCTTTGCCGGTCAGTCCGAGACCTCGGGCTTCATCGTGGCGTATCCGGATGGTCTTGGTGGCAACTGGGACTATCATGTAGGCGGCGGCGCCAATGACCTAGGCTTCAGCAAGGCCATCATTAACGATCTGGGCGATCAGGGGTGCATCGACAGGAACCGTGTCTATGCCGCCGGCTTTTCGCAGGGCGGGGGAATGTCCTACGGAGTCGCCTGCTACGATGCAGATGCCTTCGCGGCAGTCGTGTCGAGCTCCTTCGACCTTTACGACGGGCAGCAATGCAACCCGGTGCGGCCGATCAGTGTCCTGTCGTTCCGTGGCACGAACGATCCGTTGGCCAAGTACGATGGCAGCCCCGGATTTTATCCCGACGGGGCCTTCGTTGGCGCGAAGGAGACGCTGAAGCGATGGGCGGCCATTAACCACTGCAGTGGCTCGCCGAGAACGGATTCGAACGGCTGCGAGATCTACACCAGCTGCGATGGCGGGACGCAAGTCGGGCTATGCACAATACAGGGCGGTGGTCACTTGTCGGGTGATCCGCGGACAAGCTGGGATTTTCTCAAGCAGTTTTCGTTGGCAGGCAACGGAAACAATGATAATAATTCATGCACACCATCCACCATTACTCCGTACGTACAGGTAGACGATGGAGATTGGCAACAAACGGCAAGTGTCACAGTAGATGCTGGCGCAAAAGTTAAATTTGGTCCTCAACCCATTGCAGACACCTCATGGTCGTGGAGCGGGGGTGGCACATCCAGTACTAGCCGCGAACAAACAATTTATCCTGCAAGTTCAGTAACTGCTACAGCCACCTATACAAATAACTGCGGTGCCGAAAGCACTCAGAATTTTACCGTTAATGTAAATCAGGATTCGAATCCAAATCCGATTCCGAATCCCAATCCAAATCCGATTCCGAATCCCAATCCAAATCCGATTCCGAATCCCAATCCAAATCCGATTCCGAATCCCAACCCGAATCCAAGTGCTCAGGCAATTGAAAACGGCAGATACAACATCGTGTCCTCGTCAAGCGGTCTGTATTTGGATGTTTACGGCGCACGGACGGCCGACGGTACGGATGTCATCCAATACCCCGGTAACGGTAGGGCAAACCAACAGTTTGACGTTGAGGCGCTAGGGGACGGCACATATTCCATTCGCGCAGCCCACAGCGGTAAGGCAGTGGAGGTATCCGAAGGGAATGCCAACGATGGCGCCGACTTGCGTCAAGGGACCTATACCGGCGGGCAAAATCAACGCTGGCGTATTGAAGAGGTCGGCGCTGGCGTCTATTCCATTACCTCGGCCTTAAGCGCTAATAAGGTGATCGACGTTTGGGAAATGAACACGAAGGCAGGTGGCGAGGTCAAGCTTTATGGATGGTGGGGAGGATCAAATCAACAGTGGTCCTTTGTAAAGGTAGGTGATTCCCAGAACCCGAACCCGGTGCCGAATCCGAACCCAAATCCGAATCCAAACCCGGCACCTACCCAATGCAGCACCGCCTGGGACACCATTGGTGACAAAGGAGACGGCATTGCGTTGACGCCGCCCATGGGTTGGAATAGCTGGAATGTGTTTCATGAAAACATTAACGAACAGCAGATCAAACAAATCGCCGATGCCATGGTCAGCTCGGGGATGAAGGACGCGGGTTATCAGTATATCAATCTTGACGACAACTGGATGGCAGCACGGGAAAACGGCAAGATGATGGTGGATAGGTCGCGGTTTCCCAATGGCATAGACGGACTTGCAGATTATATTCATGGTCTGGGACTGAAGCTTGGCATCTATGGCGATCGGGGCGTTGAGACCTGCCATAATTACCTCAATAAGACCAATAAGAATAGCGGCAGCTACGGGCACGAGGAGATTGATGCCCAGACCTTCGCGTCCTGGGGCGTTGACTATCTAAAATACGATAACTGCGCTGCGGCGCCGGGCAGAGGGGGTGACCAGGCGCAGCGAGAAGATTACGAAGCCATGGCGTCCGCTTTGCGGGCAACAGGCAGGCCGATTGTATTTAGCATCTGCGCCTGGGACTACAAGAGCTGGATGCCATCTGTTGGGCACCTGTGGCGAAGTACATTAGACATCGGCCCTTGTTTCAGTGATGCCAACGGCTGCAGCAGTTGGTACCGAAATATCGACCAGATTATTGATGAGAACAACGACTCTCCAAATGCCGCCGGCCCCGGGCACTGGAACGATCCCGACATGCTCGAAGTCGG
>JARRNW010000359.1:0-4603 GCA_037384565.1 Candidatus Thiodiazotropha sp. | reverse complement strand
TCTGTTCCGCCCGTTTGCGTCGAAAAAAATTCCGTAACAAACTGGCGCCCCTCTCCTCCATGACCCCACCCTCGACCCGGACCTGGTGATGAAACCGGGCGTCGGTGGGTAAAAGATTAAATACACTGCCGGCAGCACCCGCCTTAGGATCCTGCGCCGCATACACCACCCGCTCCACCCGGGCGTGTACAATCGCACCAGCACACATGATGCACGGCTCTAACGTGACATACAGGGTAGTGCCAGGAAGTCGATAGTTCTGCTCGGAACGACTCGCATCCCGCAGGGCCAGGATCTCGGCATGTGCCGTAGGGTCCTGCAGTCCGATGGGTCGGTTCCAACCCTCGCCGATCACCCGCCCCCCAAGCACCACCACGGCACCGACCGGCACTTCCCCCTCGGACTCCGCCTTCTCCGCCAGCGCCAGGGCATGCCGCTCGTCAGAGACCTCGGTGGGTTCGGGATTGGATTCCGCCACCCGCTCAGCACCTGTTTCGATACACAACGGATGAACCCTGTAACCACAGGACAGCAACACAACCGAAGGATTTTGACTGCTTCGCAAAACTCATCATAAAATTCTAAAAAATCAATGCTTTTCAGTATATTGCAGCAGGCCGTATGAAACAATCTGTTTAATTCCCCAGATGCTTTTCGAGCGAATCGCGCTGGATCTCCGCTTAATAACCCGGATCAAAACCTGGTAATCTGGCAATTCTGGTTAATCCGTCCGGATTTTGCGACACCCCATGTAAGAATTTCGAAGTAAATCACCCTTCCGTGGATTACCCCCTGGACCTGAACGGAACATAGGATTAATCTTCCCGGGAATTATGTCCTTGGCCCGCCCTTCCATTACAATCGCCCATGATGACCACCGGTCCACAAAGCCTGCCCGCCACAGCCCCCGTCGCCGAATTGAAATCCGGCACCTTTACCCTGCCGACCCTGTGTCTGACTGGCCTGGACCTTGAGGCGATCGACGAACTGCTGCATGAACGGGTCGCCAAGGCACCCCATTTTTTTCGCAACACGCCGGTGGTGCTGGATCTCAGCCAGTCCGGTGGGAGCGATGAAAACGCCGGCTTAGCCATTGCCATCGGTGCGATTCGTGGCTACGGGCTGGTACCCATCGGAGTACGGGGCGGTTCGGATGAACAGCGCGAACAGGCGCGCCTGTTGGAACTGGCGGTGTTTCCCCAGTCACGTCACCTCAAGCCATCATCGCCACAGGCCCGTCCGGCACCTCCTGGGGTTCCCACACGGGTCGTCGAATCACCGGTCCGATCCGGTCAGCGAGTCTACGCCAAGGGGGGTGATCTGGTGCTGCTTGCGCCGGTCAGCAGTGGCGCGGAAGTGGTGGCAGACGGTCATGTGCATGCCTATGCCCCAATCCGTGGCCGAGTGCTTGCCGGGGTGCTGGGCGATCAGAATGCCTGTATCTTCTGCAAGGACCTGAACGCGGAACTGATCTCCATCGCCGGGCGATACAAAGTCAACGAGGACCTGGAACCGAAATATACCGGGTGCCAGGTCTCTGTATCACTCAAGGGCGATGCCTTAATCTTCAAAAAGCTTTAGCGATTAACAAACAACAAACCGGAAGCCCCTGGCGGGTTTCCCGAATTCTCAGGAGCATTCAATTGGCCAGAATCATCGTCGTTACGTCCGGAAAGGGCGGTGTAGGCAAGACCACCACAGCCGCCGCCTTGGCCATGGGTCTTGCGGAAAGGGGACTGCGCACCGCGGTCATCGATTTCGATGTAGGATTGCGCAACCTGGACCTGATCATGGGTTGCGAGCGGCGTGTCGTCTACGATTTCGTGAATGTGATACAGGGTGAAGCGAAACTGAATCAGGCGCTCATCAAGGACAAACGCAACGAAAACCTGTTTATCCTGCCCGCCTCCCAAACCCGGGACAAGGAAGCCTTGACCAAAGAGGGTGTGGGCAAGGTACTGGAAGCACTTTCCGAAGAGTTCGAGTACATCGTCTGCGACTCCCCGGCGGGCATCGAAGTAGGCGCCACCATGGCCATGTACTACGCCGATGACGCCTTCGTGGTGACCAATCCCGAGGTCTCCTCGGTGCGCGACTCCGATCGCATGATCGGCATCCTGTCGAGCAAGTCCCGGCGCGCCGAACAGGGACTGGAGTCGATTCGCGAATTTCTCCTCTTGACCCGCTACTCACCGGAACGGGTCAACCGGGGCGAAATGCTCAGTGTCGAGGATGTGCAGGATATCCTCTCCCTCGACCTGATCGGCGTGATCCCGGAATCCCAGGCGGTGCTCAACGCCTCCAACTCCGGAGTACCGGTGATCATGGATACCCAGAGCAGTGCCGGCCAGGCCTATAGCGATGTGGTTTCCCGCTATCTGGGTGAACAACTGCCGCACCGGTTTCTTGAAATCGAGAAGAAAGGCCTGTTCGGCAGACTGTTTGGAGGATGAACATGATGGGTTTGCTGGACTACTTCAAACAGAAAAAACCGGCCAGTTCCGCCTCTATCGCCCGTGAGCGACTGCAGATTCTGGTAGCCCACGACCGGGTCGGACGTGACGCCCCCTCGTATCTGCCCCAGCTGCAGCGCGACATACTCAAGGTACTGCGCAAATACGTCAGCGTGGACCCGGGCGCGGTCAACGTGAACGTGGAACATGATGACGATCACGAGATTCTGGAGTTGAACATCGTACTGCCGGAGAGTCGGAGCAATGCCGGATGAGTGGTTTGGGATGTGCCCGCCAAGCAAGCAGGAAGGGTATCCTGCCGCAGGAACTTTCAGGAGCGCGTGAAAGATATATCGAATTCTGCTCCGTTGCGCTTACGCCTTGATTACAAGGGCCTGCAGAGCGTCGGCGATACTTCGGGTGCTCACTGTCATCTCCTGAGTATGCTTACTGGATGCTTCGATTCTCTCCAGATGTGTGGTCAACTCTGATACCGACTTAGATTGGGTTTCGATGGCTTGCGCGACACGACCGATCTCAGTGGAAAGCCGGTTAATGTCATTGCCGATCTCCTCAGCGCTTACACGGGACTTTTCAGCCAGTTTTCGTACTTCATCTGACACCACGGAGAAACCCCGCCCTGCATCGCCCGCTCGCGCTGCTTCAATGGCGGCATTCAGTGCCAATAAGTTAGTCTGATCGGCTATCTGCTGTATCGTCTCGACGACATTCTGGGTTCGACCACTGTCGACAGCCAATTGTCGGGCACCGTCAGCGACGTCCGATGCTTTGGTACTGAGGTCGCTGATCACGGCAGAGGTATGTGCCACCGTTTGATTCTGCTCGTCAATATGCTCTTGCAGAGTTTGCATGGAAGTGTAGAGCGACTGGGTACTCTGCTCGATCTGCATACTGGTTGCCTCTTGCAGCTCAGTTGCCTCATGTAAGGTGTGCCCCAGATCATTGAGTCCCTGAAACAGATTCATGATTGCATGATCCATCCCGGTAGTATCCAGGGTACTCTCAAAATGGCCATGCTCGAAATCATCGATCTGTTTGACCGCAACCCGCATCAGATTTTTCAGTACAGCCGTCTTCCGTTGCAGGAAAAATCCCTTGAATTCACTGTAGTGAACATGGAAATTATCCACATATTCATCATAAAAACGCTCACCCTCCGGCACGCGAAAAAAGAAGATCGCCGTCAATGTCTGGTTCAGGTTCAAGCCGAGTATTTCGCCAAAAGTGGAAAAACCGATCAGAGAACCTTGAAGCACTTTACCCATAGCACCCAGTTCCTTGGTGTTGTACAAACGCCGCAGAATACAGTCATTAAGGATTCCGGCCAGAGGTTTGGTGTTTTTGTTCTGTAAGAATTTTTGCAGATCCCTCTGCGTGGTCTCGACCAAACTGGTGCGTCGAACCAGTTGGAGTTCATCACCGGGGGCGATATCGCAATAAAAACAGATGCGGCGTTGCTGTAAATCAATCTGCGAAACGGAGCGTACAAAAAGCTCGCTCCCGCTCTTGATGGCAAATGAGTATTCGGCCAGCTTCTGCTCCAGTGATTCGGGGTCACATTCGAAGTATTCGCTGATCAGATCGATGGCATCACGCACACGCCCATGACGATCCACCAGTTGGGTTACATAGCGATGTTCCACCGAAGCCGAAAGCACGTTGAAACTCTCACCGGTGGGTTCGAAGTTCTGACTTTTCAGTACCCCGAAGCGAACCCCGGGCGCGAGCTTGACAAAAGTGATCAGAACACTATTTTCCAGCCGCTGCCGTCCGTCATGCAGATAAGTGTGTACGAAATCGAGCTTCCCACCGGCAGATCCACCGACAAACAGACATGGGAAGCGACCGGACTCATAGACAGCCTCCATGAAAAATGACTCGGATGCCGAAAGCCCGTCAAAAAGTACGTATGCCAGGGTATCGCGGTGATCGATATCAACCCCAACACGCAGCTCTTTGAGTTTTTGCGTCAATCGTTCCACACGCTGTTTTAGTGAGATGGCGCTCTTACCCTGGCGCAAATCCTCACTACCCAACGGCATGGACACGACCTCAGCCCGCGCCACGAGACTGGCATCGAAACATTGCAAAACCACACGATCCCAGTGATTACCGGTCTCGCAATAGAG
>JARRNW010000358.1:0-7734 GCA_037384565.1 Candidatus Thiodiazotropha sp. | reverse complement strand
GATGCGTCATAGGCGGCCTGTATCGCAGGGCCCCGGCGTTCGATTTCCCGATCGGGTTGTCGTAGGGCGCAGTCGTGGATCAGTAGGGCGAGGCGTCTCGGTGTGGCAAAAATTTCGACCGCTCCATGCTGGAGACTGGCTTGCTGCAAACCGGCAATGAAAGATTCCGAGAGAGCTCCCGCGAGCCGCTTCAGGGCCTTCGGGGGCAGTTCCTCAGTACCCAGTTCGAACAACAGATCGGCATGTTCAGACATGGGTGGCCTCCGTCAGCGTTTTGCACATGGGAAAACCGAGACGTTCCCGGGCGTCGTAGTAGGCCTGGGCCACATCCCGCGCCAGGGTGCGTACCCGCAAGATATACCGCTGCCGCTCGGTAACTGATATCGCATGCCGCGCATCCAGCAGGTTGAAACTATGGGAGGCCTGCAGGACCTGTTCATAGGCCGGCAGGGGAAGACCGAGTTCAATCAGTTTGCGCGACTCCTTTTCACACTGATCGAAGTGGCCGAACAGGTAGTCCACGTCGGCGTGTTCGAAATTATAGGCGGACTGCTCGACTTCATTCTGGTGATAGACATCACGATAGGTAACCACACCTTGAGGACCCTCGGTCCAGACCAGGTCAAAGATGCTCTCGACGCCTTGCAGGTACATGGCGATACGCTCGATGCCATAGGTGATTTCACCGGCCACTGGACGGCAGTCCAGGCCACCAACCTGCTGGAAGTAGGTAAACTGGGTGACCTCCATGCCATTGAGCCAAACCTCCCAGCCGAGACCCCAGGCACCCAGGGTTGGTGATTCCCAGTTGTCCTCGACGAAGCGGATGTCGTGCACCTTGAGATCGATGCCGAGCATCTCCAGGGAGCCCAGATAGAGCTGTTGAATATCCTTCGGTGAGGGCTTCAGTACTACCTGGAATTGATAGTAGTGTTGCAGCCGGTTGGGATTCTCCCCGTAGCGGCCATCGGTTGGACGTCTCGAGGGTTGTACATAGGCGGCATTCCAGGGCTCCGGGCCAATGGAACGCAGAAAGGTGGCGGTGTGGAAGGTACCGGCCCCCATCTCCATATCATAGGGTTGCAGAATCGCGCATCCCTGACCGGCCCAATATTCCTGGAGCGCCAGGATCAGGCCTTGAAAAGTCTGGACATTGTGCCGATTCGATGTTGATGCAGAGGTCACATCGAGACTCCGTTGTGCTGGATGAAAATGCGACAGTATAGCGATGCGCTATAGGGTTGGCTAATCCAGACTGGGGAAGCCTCAAGTATGGGGAAATGCGGGGATATATTCAGGGATTAGGTCGGTTTCGCGGTATACTTATAGTTTTGCGGGTGAATCATCCTCATGAGTGAGCAGAGAAAGGCGGTAGCCCTGATTTCCGGGGGACTCGATTCCCTCCTGGCTGCACGGGTCATTCAGGATCAGGGTGTGCATGTCGAGGGGATCAATTTCTACACCGGTTTTTGCGTCGAGGGCCATACCCATGCGATACGCAAGCGGGATCAGGGCAAGAACAAGCGCAACAATGCCCTGTGGGTGGCCGAGCAACTGGGTATCAAGCTGCATATCGTGGATATCGTGGAGGAGTACAAGGAGATCCTGATTCACCCTAAGCACGGCTATGGGGCAAACATGAACCCCTGTCTCGACTGCAAGGTGTTCATGGTGCGCAAGGCCCATGAGTGGATTGCCGAGCACGGCTTCGATTTCATCATCACCGGGGAGGTGGTGGGGCAGCGTCCCATGTCCCAACGCAAGGATACCATGCCGGTGGTTTCCCAGGAGTCGGGAGCCCAGGATCTGCTGTTGCGCCCCCTGTGCGCGAAAAACCTGCCGGAAACCCGCCCTGAGCGGGAAGGCTGGGTGGTTAGGGAGCAGTTGTTCGACTTCTCCGGACGCTCTCGAAAGCCACAGATGGCTCTGGCCGCGCGCCTGGGTATTGAGGACTACGCCCAGCCTGCGGGGGGATGCTGTTTTCTCACCGATGAACAGTACAGTGTCAAGCTGCGGGACCTCTGGCAGGCCCGTGGCCGGCGGGACTACGACATGGATGACATCATGCTGCTCAAGGTCGGACGCCACCTGAGGCCATCACCCCGATTCAAGGTCATCATCGCCCGGGAGGAGGGGGAGGCCAACTTTCTCCAGGGCTATCGCAACAGCTATTCGCATATCAAAACTCTGAGTCATGGGGGACCCTTGGCGCTGATCGATGGTGAGATCCACGATGCGGATGTGGAGTTGATCGCACGTCTGGTCTCCCGTTACAGTCAGGGACGTGATGCGGATGAGGTGGAACTGGCCTATACCCCATTGGGAGGAGAGACTCGTTCGATCCGGGTGGCACCTCTCAAGCCTCACGAAGTTCGCAAGGAATGGCTGATCTGATCGTGCAGCGGATCGATTGTCGACGACTGCTCTGTCCCATGCCGGTGATCCGGGTGCAGAATGCTATCGAACAGTTGCCGCCGGGTAGTCGGGTGGAGGCGGTGTGCACTGACCCTGGCGCAATGAATGATATTCCAGCCTGGTGCCGGATCAATGGTCATAAAGTTATCGAGTCAAAAACCGAAGCGGGTGAGTACATCGTGGTGGTAGAAGTCGCCGGTGATGCCACATCATGAATCGTGAACGTCGCTATGAGATGAGCCGGCGGGCGGCTCTGGTCGGTGCTGTGACCAACACCCTGTTGGCGGTGTTGAAGGTTCTGTTCGGGCTCTCGGGTCAATCCCAGTCGCTCATTGCCGATGGTATTCATTCCCTTTCCGACCTGCTGACCGACGCACTGGTGTTGTTCGCGGCGCGTCATGCCAGTGAAGCACCGGACGCCGAACACCCCTATGGGCACGGACGTTTCGAAACCATCGGTACCCTGGTGCTGGGGGGGATTCTGATAGCGGTGGGCAGCGGTATCATCTACGATGCCGGGGAACGCCTGTTCGCCCCGGAGGAGCTGCTCGTGCCTCAAGTCGTTACCCTCTATGTAGCGGCCTTCTCCATCCTGGCCAATGAAGCCCTGTTCTTTTACACCCGCCATCTGGGGAACCTGATCAACTCGGATCTGCTGCGCGCCAACGCCTGGCACCATCGCAGCGACTCGGTCTCTTCGGTCGTGGTACTGCTGGGTATTGGCGGTACCATGGTCGGTCTGCCCTACCTGGATGCCATCGCGGCGGTGCTGGTGGGTCTGATGGTGGTAAAGATCGGCTGGAGTCTGGGCTGGAATGCCACTCACGAATTGACCGATGCGGGTCTGGAGGAGGAGGCGCTGGGACAGATAAGGGAGGTGATCGACAGTGTCTCGGGTGTGAAAAGCGTGCATATGCTGAGAACCCGGAAACTGGGCGGACACGCCCTGGCGGACGTGCATGTCCAGGTCGATCCCTGGCTGAGTGTTTCGGAAGGACACCGTATCGCGGAAGTTGTACAGTATGGGCTGATTGACAAAGTCGCCGTGTTGGAAGATGTTACGGTACACATCGATCCGGAGGACGATGAGGAGGGCCCCTCCTGCACGGCCCTGCCGCTGAGACGGGAGGCTGAGGGATTACTGGAAACTCATTGGTCCGGGCTGGAGTGTTATAGCCAGCTCAGGCGCATGGTGCTGCACTATTTGTCCGGAGGTATCGATATCGATCTCTATCTGCCCCTGAGTTGTTATATCTCACAGTCTCATGCCGACGCATTGATTCGGTCCTACCAGGAAGGCATCGAAGGATCCGGGATATTCCGCTCCGTGAGGATCTGGTTCGGATAGCACTATTATGGTGCATGAGGGGTCATTGCTGCTTCATTACAGACCGCGCAGAATACGGATTGTGTCGGATGTGCCAGGCAGTCAGCGAAAAAGGCATGAGGGAAATCTGTCGAAATATTATAAGAAACTGAATTGTAGATATTTATTAACCTCAGCGATCGGGGATATACCGGCTACCGAGTGTAGTGTCCCATTTTAATTCGGGCTGCTCTCCGGGTGAGGCAATGGGTCCGGTCCGCTGTCAGGTTGCAATTTTCGTTTACCAAAACCAATAGAACCGCGGCTGTATAAGCAGTCTGGAATCACTCAACATTCTTGGAGAATAAGATGGCGCCGAAAGCCCTGAAGATGATCAAAGACAATTAAGCAGTCTGGAATCACTCAACATTCTTGGAGAATAAGATGGCGCCGAAAGCCCTGAAGATGATCAAAGACAATGACGTGAAATTCGTCGATCTGCGTTTCACCGATACCCGTGGCAAGGAGCAGCACGTGACCCTGCCCTGCAGTCAGGTCGATGAGGATTTCTTCACCGACGGTAAGATGTTCGACGGTTCGTCCATTTCGGGATGGAAGGGCATCAATGAATCCGACATGATTCTGATGCCGGAAGATGCCTCCTCGGTCATGGATCCCTTCTCGGATGAGAACACCCTGATTATCCGTTGCGATATCCTTGAACCTTCCACCATGCAAGGCTATGAACGCGATCCCCGTTCCCTGGCAAAGCGCGCCGAGGCCTATCTGGCATCCACCGGGATCGCTGATGCCGCCTACTTTGGCCCCGAGCCCGAATTCTTCGTTCTGGACGATGTTCGCTGGAGCGTCGATATGAGCGGTTCCATGGTCAAGGTCGATTCCGAAGAGGCCGAGTGGAACTCCGAACGGGTCTATGAGGATGGCAACATCGGTCATCGTCCCGGTGTCAAAGGCGGCTACTTTCCAGTTCCCCCGGTGGACTCCCTGCACGACCTGCGCAGCGCCATGTGCCTGGCCATGGAAGAGATGGGGGTACCCACGGAAGTCCATCATCACGAGGTGGCTACCGCCGGTCAGTGCGAAATCGGTACGAAGTTCAGCACCCTGGTGGAGCGTGCCGACTGGGTACAGATTCAGAAATACTGCACCTGGAATGTGGCTCATGCCTATGGTAAGACCGCCACCTTCATGCCCAAGCCCCTGGTGGGTGACAACGGCTCCGGTATGCATGTGCATCAGTCCCTGTCCAAGGGTGGGGAGAACATCTTTGCCGGTGATCAATACGGTGGTCTGTCTGAAACCGCGCTCTATTACATTGGAGGTATCATCAAGCATGCCCGCGCCTTGAACGCCTTTACCAATGCTTCTACTAACTCTTATAAGCGCCTGGTGCCCGGTTTCGAGGCCCCGGTCATGCTAGCCTACTCCGCGCGTAACCGTTCCGCTTCGATCCGTATTCCTTGGGTATCCAGCCCCAAAGGCCGGCGTATCGAGGTGCGTTTCCCCGATCCGACCGCCAATCCCTACCTGGCCTTCTCCGCCATGATGATGGCCGGTCTGGATGGTATCCAGAACAAGATCCATCCGGGTGAGGCCATGGATAAGGATCTGTATGACCTTCCGGCCGAAGAATCGGCCAGCATCCCTACCGTCTGCCATAGCCTGGATATGGCGTTGGATGCTCTCGATGCGGATCGGGCTTTTCTTACCGCGGGTGGAGTTTTCACCGATGATCTGATCGACGGTTATATCGCCCTGAAAATGGAAGAGGTGACCACAATGCGTATGACCACTCATCCGGTGGAATTCGATATGTATTACAGCCTCTGACCGAGCCACGCCTCCCTTCGGGGAGGCGATTTTTGAGAACTGAATCGCTTGTCTGCGCGACCAAGCCTGTCTATGCTAGGGCTATGCGATTACTCATCCTTATTTTAACGCTTGTACTTTCATCACCCCTGCTTGCCCGGGATGTCTATAAATGGGTCAACGCCGACGGCGAGGTGATCTATTCCGAGACTTATCAACCCGGGGCGGAAAGCATACGGGTGCATGACGAATTGAAAAAGGGTGGGGTGGATACGAAACAGCTGGAAGGCCAGTCCCAGGACGAGGGAAGCACGGGATACTCCGATTTCACGATTGTCCAGCCTGCTGACAACGAAACCATCCGCAGTGCGGAATCTTCCGTTTCCGTGGGAATTTCCCTGACACCTCCGTTACAAGAAGGTCACGAGATCTATCTGTCCGTGGATGGCACCCAGCTGAAATCCGCAATCAAAACCACCCAGCTGGTGCTGCAGAACCTGGTGCGAGGCAATCATACCGTGAAAGCCGAAATTCGGGATAAAGAGGGTAAGGTGCTGAAGCAGTCCAACAGCATCCGTTTCAATCTTCGTCAGGAAGCCCTCGAGTAATTCCTCCCAAGCGGTCCTTATGTCCTGATCGCCACACCACGTTTGGCCACCCATCCTCCTTGTCTGGCTCAGTCTCGATGAGATACCGAGGCGACTTGTGTGGCCCAGAAATGTTTCTTTTGCACTATAATAGTGCACAGCACCCGGTGCTTTACCCGGATTTCTGATTCTGTAAACACCTTCACACCGGCTGCCGTATCCGGTTTTTTTCCCGTAAGTTGAGGAGATTGTCGGTTCGCTAGGGGAATCGTCTCAGTCTTGATTTCTATTTTGTGAGCAGTAAATATTTTTGGTGCGTTTTTTGCTAGGAAGATGCCATGAATTCCTATCCACCCAACAGCAATATGGAGAGGCGTGTCCTCGAAAATCTCAGTACGGCTATCCTGCTCTTCGATCGAGAATTCAATTTGCACTATATCAACTCGGCCGCTGAAATGCTGTTCGGTGTCAGCGCCCGCAAGGTGATCGGCACTCAGGCCAATGAGTTGATTCATTGCTCCGGAGGCATCGTACAGGCGAATCTGGTGCGCTCCCTGGAGACCGGACAGCCCTTCACGGAGCGGGAACATCAACTGCAACTCCACGAAAATCAGGAGATCACCGTGGACTGTACTGTGATTCCCGTCCGCGCAGGACAGACCATTAGTGAGTTTTTGGTGGAGATCCAACAGGTCGACCGTCAATTACGGATCACCCGGGAAGAGCAGATTCTTGCTCGCAATCAGGCCAGTCGTGCACTGGTGAGAGGACTGGCCCATGAGATCAAAAATCCCCTGGGTGGCTTGCGCGGGGCGGCACAACTGCTGGAGCGGGAGTTGCCCGATGAGTCCCTGACGGAATATACCCAGATCATCATCGAAGAGGCGGATCGTCTGCAGAATCTGGTCAATACGATGCTTGGGCCCAATCGGATTCCCGAAATGAAACCGGTGAATATCCATCAGGTACTGGAAAGGGTCTGTGGTCTGGCAAAGGCGGAGACCGGCGCCAACCTGGTCATCACGAAGAATTATGATCCCAGTATTCCGAATCTGACGGGTGATATGGATCAGTTGATCCAAGCCTTCCTCAACATCATTCGCAACGGGGTCAGGGCAGCCGGACCTAATGGTTTATTGGGTATCAACAGCCGTATTCTGCGCCAGTTCACTATTGGCAACATCCGCCATCGTCTGGTGGTTTCCATCGAAATTAGCGACAACGGCCCGGGCATCCCGCCGGAACTGCAGGAGCGGGTGTTTTTCCCCCTGGTGTCGGGCAGTGACGGGATGGGCTTGGGACTGTCGATTTCCCAGACACTGATCAATCGCCACCAGGGATTGATTGAATTTACCAGTAAACCCGGTGAAACCGTGTTTAGAGTTTTACTTCCCTTGGAGCAGGTAGATGGATAGAGCATGCCGAGTTTGGGTAATCGATGACGATCGCTCGATTCGATGGGTATTGGAGAAGACCCTGGAAAAAGCGGAAATGGAGGTGACCAGTTTCGAGAGTGCGGATAAGGTTCTGAGCTCACTCGACAAAGGTCAGCCGGATGTCATTGTTTCCGATATCCGGATGCCTGGGATGGATGGA
>JARRNW010000357.1:0-4175 GCA_037384565.1 Candidatus Thiodiazotropha sp. | reverse complement strand
GGTGGCGCAGCACCGCGTCCCCGACCGCCGCGATACGATAGCCCCGTCGCAGGGTTCGCAGGCAGAAATCCACATCCAGGTAATCGATATCGAACGCCTCCCGGATCAACCCCAGTTCCCGGAACAGGTCCGCTCGCACCAGGCTGCCGGAACTGATGGCGATGAACAGGTTTTCGATCACCCCCTGGTTGTGAAAATCCTCAATAGTGAACCGAGGCGCACTGAAACGCCCCCCAGGCGCGGTGACATAGCGGGCATCCCGGACCACCGCCTGCTCCTGGTAGCGAGGTACCAGAATGCGGGTGGCCGGATCCAGGTTGTGTTGCGCCTGATACAGATGCGTCACCATGCCGGGTTCCGCCAGGCTGTCGTCATCCATCAGCAGGATCCACTCGGCGCCCTGTTCCAGGGCTTGGGTGATGCCGATGTTCTGTGCCTTCGCCAGACCCAGGTTGGCCCCGTTGATCACCAGTTGCACCCCCTCGCCCAGGGTATTCGCCAGATGCTTGAGAAGCGTCTGAGATGACGCCTGGGTACTGTTATCCACGATCACCACCTGTTGCACCTGATTCAGGTAACTCTCCAGAGCGGTTTGGAATGACGTATCCACGTTGTAACTGACCGTGACCGCAATTATTTTGGGGGGGACAGTGTGATTCGGGACTGCCGGGGGCTTTGTCTGATCCTGTTGCATATTTATCTGGTTTCTCAACGAATGCGCTAGATTTTATCGGCTATTTCTTTACCAATAGCAAGGATTTGATTGAACCCCGGCATGCTATAAATCCTTAGGCTGTAGCGGTTGATAACGGCGCTTGAAAACGAATCATGATGGTTTTTGCTTCACTAAGTGCCATTATGGTTAGAGACAGAATTTCAGCACGGCTTGAAGGCGGACTCACGAGCGGTTATGGTGCCGCCTATCGAGCTATTTATCATAGGTAGATTGCATTATGTCCAACGCTACTGACGAATTCCTGCTTGAAAACACCTGCAGCGCGGTCATCAAATCCTCGGTCCGGATCACCCCGGAAAACACCGATGAGGTCCGACAAATCGTATTGCAGATCGACGATCCCGCGTTTCGCTATGCAACGGGACAATCCATCGGCGTGCTGGTCCCCGGTCCCCATGAGTTCGGCAATGAATACCACCACCGCCGTTACTCGATTGCCAATCCGGTTCAGACCGGCAACCCGGAAAATATCGAGCTGGAGATCCTGGTACGCCGCTGTTTCTACCTCGACGAGGTATCCGGCGAGCGCTATCCGGGGATTGCATCGAACTACCTGTGTAACGCAAAAAACGGCGATACGCTCAAGATCACCGGCCCTTTTCGCAGCCCATTCAAGATACCCGACGACAGATCCAGCCCATTGTTGATGATCGGCACGGGAACCGGGGTGGCGCCGTTCCGCGCCTTCATCCGCCAGATCTACGATCAGTTCGGTGGCTGGGAAGGCAAGGTGCGCCTCTACTACGGCGATAACGGGGGCATGAACCTGCTCTACCTGAACGATGAGCAGAAAGACCTGGGGCAGTACTATGACGATAAGACCTTCCAGGCTTTCAGCGCCCTGACTGATCGTCCACTCACTTCGGTGGAAAAAGGTCTGGAGGAGAGCCTCGCCGCCCATGCGGATGAGTGCCGGGAGATGCTTCTCGAACCGAAAACCCATGTCTTCATGGGGGGACTCGAGAAGGCTTCGGAGGCCTTCGACAAGGTCATGGCACAGGCCTTTGGATCCCCTGAAGCCTGGCAACAGCAACGTAAGACCCTGGTCGAACAGGGACGCTGGGCGGAGCTGTTGTACCACTGAGAGAGATCACCGTTTCGAACTGCGGAACTTCCGTGAGGTCATCGTCGGGGAATAACATTGCGATCTTCAGGATACCGAGAGAAGATTGTTTCCACATCAACGGAAGCGACTCGACGCCTAGCATTCACGCGTCGCGAGCTTTTCGGCCACCTCGACATGCGGTTGCTCCACTTCTACTGATGCTGTACTTGAAATTGCTTTGAATTTGATGAACTCCAAACCATCTTCTTCAGGTCCAGGATATAGTCTTTGTTGTTTGGAGTATGCTTTTCTTCCCCATCCTCCAGTGTACAAACCTTTCCGCCGGTTATAAGAATTCTTGACTCGGTAATCAGGCGGGCGCGATGATCATATATCCATCCAGGCATCTCACCCGAGGTTTTAACGGCTTCCATGTGGAAGTCGTCAAGGTTCAGGCGGAATACCGATGTCATGCCGTATGAACGTGTATCAGCATAACCCAGGGAACCGATGATATAGATATACTCGTCCACCCGTGTTGCAGTGTGAAAGTCGGTAGGGGGGAACTCTTTCTTCGGATAGGAGTAGATCTGAATATTCCCCCGTCCGTCATGGACGAAGACGTCGTTGTATATGGAGAAGTCCGGATCGTACCAGTCTTCGTGCTCCCCTCCTATCTCGACGATACGACCATCCGGCAGCGCAGTGAGTGATTGCCCGAATCGATCTGCGCACCATACCGGTTTGTCCGGTTCGGATGCGGAGTCACTGAAATAGCGGGTTGCTGACCATGCGTTCGCTCCGGATCGTATCATCGCCAGCCAGAACGGATCATTGGTCAATTCAGGGTTTGTCCTGCCGAATCGGCGATAACGACCGCGCAGAAAATCTTTAGGTGATACCAGGCGGTACTCATCGCTCGAATCAGCCTTGAAACCGAGGATCTGACGTCGCGCCTCACGGGTAAGTCTGGAAGGATCCGCTCCCGCGGCGATCAGCCGCAAGGCAGCCTTGGCGGTCGTCGCAAAACTCAGAGCAGTCTCCTCGTTCAGTGAGTCATCGTCCAGTGAAGTTGAATCGTCATCACGATCGCCAAATAACTCGCGTAATCTCTCTTTATACTCGGTAGACCTCCCGAACTTACCGCGATCCACCTCAGCACCCTTCTCCAACAGCAGATCCATGGCAATCGTATCGCCATATTGCGCTGCTTCGATCAACGCCGTGGACCCACTCCCGTCGTGTTGCTCGGGGTCCATACCAAGATCGAGAAGCCATTGCAGCATCTCATGGTGGCCATTGCCTATCGCATAGAAAAGCGGTGGTTTGCCGGAAGCGCCGTGTGCATCCGTATTTGCACCCTGTTCACGCAGAAGCTGCGTCTTTGCGATATCCCCTGTCTGTATTGCCAGCAACCAGGGGGTCCGCTTCCAGCTGTCTTTTGCCTCCAGGTTCGTATCCGATTTCAGTGCCGATTTGATATCCTCCAGACCGCCCAATGCAATCGCCTTCATCAGTGGCGACCAGCCAAGCGGTTCTTCTTCGGCCCCCGCAGCCAACAACAACGCCACCGCATCGAAACGCCCCAGGCTCGAGGTGACTCTAACTCCTGATTCGCAATACTTTGTACGGCCGTTGACATCCGCGCCATGATCGATGAGAAGTTTCAATAACTCGATCAGCCGGCTGTCTCGTGTTATATCGCGACCATGCACTGCATCTATTATCGCGTCATACCCCCCGGCACGCCGGTATCGGATATTCGCGCCCCGCTGTAGCAACAATGCTGCTTTCCGCGGATCACCCGCGGACAGGGCGTAGGACAAAACCGGGCGTCCGTTATCATACCTGCCATGACTGATCGCATTCACATCGGCGCCGTTGTCGAGTAGGAGTCGCACCACTTCGATGTTGGCGTCGGAGCTTTTTACCGCGAGCATTAATGGTGTCATGCCAGCATCGTCAAAGCTATTGACGAGTTTTGCCGGCTGCCGGGAGTTTGAGAGAATCAGACGTAATCGATCAAGCTCACCATCGCGGGAATAGATACAAATGTCCATGGTTTCTTGGGGTGGTGAAAATAGCCTGGCTTCGAGTGAAAAGCCTAAAATCAGGGCAAACAGAACCAGGGAAATGATAGTTACTTTTGTCGGCATAAAATATTATCAAGAATAACCGCTATGTTACCGGTTTAACCAGCGAGGCAAGATAGCAGCTTGACCGGAGATCGATCAAATCCGTTACAATCCCAGGCCAAAGTATAATTATTCGGTCTCTTTCGACAGGGAATCAGTCAAGGAGTGATACATGCCGACATCGCTACAAACACAGCTCAAACACCATTTCGGCCACGGCGGTTTCCGGCCCGGCCAGGAGCAGGTCATCGAGTATCTG
>JARRNW010000356.1:0-4195 GCA_037384565.1 Candidatus Thiodiazotropha sp. | reverse complement strand
CAAGAGAAAAACACCTTACCACTAAAAAAAGAACCGCTTTTTTTCTAACTTGAATTTCGCTTGTTTCTGTTTCGGGTGTTATAAATTAAAAAACGTAGTAAATCGTTAAAAATGTCTGATTTTTTAGGTTGAGCTCGAATCTTTAATACAATCCACCATAAGTATCCGTAACCACCTGAAATCAAACAAGATTTTAACAGCCAAAAAGTAGAGTTTTTCCAGTAAATTAAGGAGGGCTCTGCCATTGCCAGAATCAGTCATCAAAAATGTTCAAACGCAAGCTGTTGGATTTGCACCGGTCCTGCATCACTATTTTAATCAGTGTGGGATCATGCGCATCATAGATGATCATGTTGAGCTGGATCCAAGAAGAAAAATTCTCACTCACGGTGAAGCTGCCGTTACCATGATTACCGGCATACTGTTTCAGGTCATGCAACTATATCGGCTCTGCAAATTTGCAGCGGAAAAAACAGTGCTCAACGTGATGTTACCCAATATTGCGCCCGAAGAGTACTTTGATGACCGGCTTGCCGATACCCTGAATGCCCTATTTTCTTATGGAATCGGTGATCTTGAACTGGCGATTACCCGGAATATGATCGAGGTGTTTCAAATCCAAAGTCATGTCTGTCACAATGATACGACCTCAGTGTCTGTTTACGGGAATGCCGACAACAACAAGACCGACCGTAGCATCCAAGTCACCTTTGGGCATAGCAAAAAGCATCGCAAGGACCACAAGCAGCTAGTTTGCTCGATGTCAGTAAAGGGCACGAGAGTTTTTAGGCCACCGGAAAAAAACTGGAAAGGTACGCTAAGCATGCCTGAGTCGCCTCATTTTCATCGAGACGCCCTGGGGCGATAAGATACTGCAAATGTACACCGTCGATCATACCGGTTAGGGCAACTGAAATGGCCCTCAAGCTTAAACCCTTAATTTCTGTGAGCCCGCCTGACATTTCCAGAAGCAGATTCTCAATAGCCCCTTCGTAGGCACGATCACCTTGTGCACATAGTTCAATATACTTCTTCCTATAGGTGGGTATTCCCCAGAATGCAAACCAGACGGCCAGTTTCTTCGGATCTGCAACAGGCGTGTTTAGAAGGGTTTCAATTAGCTTTTTCAACTTTTTTTCGGGGCTGAGTTTAGGATCCGCGATGGCCCCACGCCAGGCTTGTTCATTCTCGTGATAGAGCATGCGTAGGGCCTCTATCAGTAACTGATCTTTTGTATTAAAGTGAAAATTACAAATGCCGCGTGATAGATCCGTCCGTTCGGCCACCCTGCCCATGGTGACCCCAGTCAAACCCTCTTCTGCAATGATATCAATAGTGGCCTCGAGAAGCCTGCGTCGGGTTAACTGCTTCTGCTCTGTGCGTGTCAATCCATTTTCATTAGAGGGCATTTGTCTCCTTCTTGTTGCAAATGAAATTATAGCCTATCAGATTATAAATCTAACTTGACACTATCGCTGAACGACCGTATAGTCAAGTAGCTTGGCTGAATGAACGTTCAGCAAGTTATGTGATGCTGAAGAGAATAGAGTCCCTGCAGTCGAAAGATACACAATCGCAGATAAGAACCATGGAGACGCTTAAGATGATCACCGACAAAAAAACCCCCTACAGAATCGTGTCCGATAAACAGCTAGGCTGCTTGAGAAAGCGAGAAGACACCCGTTTCATCGAACGCACAAAAAAATCAAAAGGAACTTTCGAAAAAGCGCAGAAAATGCTGCTCAACGGGGTCCCAATGCCTTGGATGGGCGACTGGGGGACCTCATACCCGATCTTTGTCAGCAAGGCAATCGGGAACCGTTTGACCGACCTTGATGGCAACGAGTACATTGATTTCTGTCTCGGGGATACCGGAGCGATGTTCGGTCACTCCCCGGAAGCGACCGCCAATATCGTCGCGAAACAGGTGCGCCAGGGGATCACGACCATGATGCCCACAACGGATGCGCTCGAAATCGGCTGGGAATTGGGCAGCCGTTTCGGCTTGCCACTTTGGCAGGTGGCGATGACGGCCACCGAGGCAAACCGTTATGTCATACGGATCTGCCGTACACTGACCGGTCGCTCCAAAGTCTTGTCGATGAACGAAAGTTACCACGGCAGCCTGGATGAGACCCTGCCTCACATCGGACCGGATGGTATGCTCAAATTACGCTCGGACTACGACATGAATCCGGGTGTACCAAAAGAAGCCTTAAGCCGGGTGGTGGAATTCAATGACATTGAGGCCCTGGAACGGGAACTCAAACACGAAGATTGTGCCTGCGTACTCGCCGAACCAGTCATGACCAACTGCGGCATGGTACTACCCGCCCCCGGCTACCATGAAAAGCTACGCGAGCTCTGCAAAAAGTACGGCACCTATCTAGTCATCGACGAAACCCACACGTTCTCTAACGGTTACGGCGGGTACACAAAGGCCTACGGACTGGATCCGGACTTCATTACCCTCGGCAAATCGATTGCCGGCGGCATCCCGGTTGCCGTCTACGGTTTCACAAGTGAGGTTGCCGAGCGAATCAATGCAACGTTTGGCCGCAAAGGCGTTTCCGACCCCATGGGTATCGGCGGCACGTTGTCAGCCAACGCCTTCGCCATCGCAGCAATGCGCGAAACTCTACAGAAGGTCGCCACAAAAGAAGCCTTCGAGAAAATGTTTGCCGGACAGGGGCGCCTCTCAAACGGTCTGGACGCAATTTTGACCAAATACAATATTCCCTGGAGCCTGACCCGCAGTGGTGCACGTTGTGAACTCCAGTTCATGCCGACACTGCCGAAAAATGGCACTGAAGCCAAAGACCATTTCGACTGGGAACTGATGTACTACACGCACATCTACCTGGCAAACCGGGGGCTGCTCATCACCCCGTTCCACAACATGATGTTGATTCCGCCGGTGGCAACCGATGCAGACATCGACCAACTGATCCAGGCGTGGGACGATTGTCTGGCAGAAATCGCTGAATTCGGAAAGGAGAAATAGTATGCATATCTCAAAGATCAATCCGAACCGTTTCATCGGCCGAAGCGTCTTGATCACCGGTAGTGGTAGCAAGGCCGGCATTGGTTTCGCCACCGCTGAACTGATGTTACGCAGCGGTGCCAGGGTTGCGATTACTTCCACCACTAAGCGCATCCTTGAGCGCAAAGCAGAGCTGAATGCTCTCGGTGAAGTTGCCGCCTTCGTGGCTGACCTCACCGATCTGAGACAGGTCGAGACCCTGGCGAATCAGGCCATTGCAGCGTTCGGTAAAATCGACATCCTTGTAAACAACGCAGGCATGTCAAAAGTAGGCGATGCCGAAAACTTCACTCCGTTGACGGAAATGCCTCACACAGAGTGGCACAAAACCATCGAGCGCAACCTAACGACCTGCTTTAACATTACCCGGGCCCTATTGCCGGGTATGGTAAAAGACGGCTACGGTCGTGTAGTCAATGTTTCATCAGTGACCGGTCCACTGGTCAGCAACCCTGGTGAATCGGCATACAGTGCCGCCAAGGCGGCAATGGTAGGCTTGAGCCGAGGGGTCGCCATAGAGGTGGGCAAATCCGGCGTCACCATCAACAACGTGGCTCCCGGTTGGATCGGCACAGAATCGATTCTTGAAGAGGAGAGAGTCGCGGCTGAGAACACGCCGCTTGGGCGTGCCGGGACGCCCGGAGAAGTGGCGCAGCTGATCGCATTTCTAGCCTCGGATGAAGCAACCTATATCACCGGTCAGTGCTTTGTCATCGACGGCGGCAATGCCCTGCAGGAGTACAAGGGGCCGAGCGAACTTTATTATTAATCATCAAGAAAGAGAAAAGCATGTTAATACAAACTGACTGGAAAGAAAAAGTGGCCCTTATCACAGGAGCCATCGGCGGTGTCGGGCGGGCTGTGGCCGATGCATTTTGGCAAGCGGGTGCAAAATTGCTGCTGACAGACATCAACATCGAAGCCCTCGGTAAGATGAAAGCCGAATTCAGCGACGGCGGAGACAGAGTTGCAATCGCGTGCTGTGATGTCTCAAAGGTTGCCGACTGTAAAGCCGCAGTCGCTGCGAGTATTGAATCCTTCGGCCGTTTGGATATTGTCGTCAACGCTGCCGGGGTTATTATTAAGGGCGACCCTTCTGACGTTACCGAAAAACAGTGGGACTGGGTTACCGACATCAACCTGAAGGGAACC
>JARRNW010000355.1:0-4210 GCA_037384565.1 Candidatus Thiodiazotropha sp. | reverse complement strand
CATCAATGATGCGGTTCGCACCGCTCACCACATCCTACGTAATAGGTTCTTGGCCCCATGTTGCGTTGCGAAGCAAAGGTGGCCGCTTGCTCTTGAAGGAAACCAAGATGCCGTTTCGCCACCTTGAAATAGTGGTTTTGTTGTTTGTTTTTGAACATAAACATTTTAGCATTTGTGAGGCCGGTTTACTTGGTAATTCAATATATTACACGTTAGGTTTTACTAAGTTTGAACTCCGAAACTTGAGTTATATTTACACTACTGCAGTAGTGGGCACTAGTGTGAAGAAGTGCAATTATTAGATTTTTCAGGTAAATCTTTGATGTGAAAAAAGATCTTACATCAGGAAAGGCAGGCACGTTAATTGGTTTTCGCCAGTCCTGATCTTATAGGCAATAATCTGATAAACGAACTATCAACGCGAAGGAATCATTCCTCATTCAGATTTACAAAGCACCTCTCCGCGATAACTAAGATTGGAGTTGTCGGTAGCTACTAAAACGGGGGGTAGCACCACGTAACCGTTACTATTCCAAACGCCCGCTTGTTCCTTATCGACCTTGTAATCCGCACCAGAACACAACTCTTTGGCGCGTCGATGCCAGAATCTCTTCACATCTTCCACATTATCATGGTCAGATCCATAGTAGGTTAATTGGTATTTTCCGATTTCTAACTCTATCTCCTCGTAGCCTACTTTAGTGTCTCTGCTTCCTGTACTCGAAATTGATTGATAAAATCAAAAAAGCTTCGGCCAAACTGTTCATTGATGACTTGAGATAGATGATGAGTTGATACGCCTATTATTTTAGCCAACCCCGCCAAAGTCAGGTCATTGGTTAGATGTGGGCGCGTTTCAGTCATACACTTTTGAAGTAAATCGGCTATTATTGGACCTGCTTCTTTTGTCAGACCCGACGAAGCATATTTCATATAAGTTGAGTTTGCAGAAAGACCACCCTCATCTTGTTGTTGAAAAATGCTGCCCTGTAGCATTCCTCGATAGCCCAAGACAAAGAAACTCAATACAAGGCAAACATTCAGAACAATCCCGAAAGCATCTCCAATCTCTAAAGGTTCTGATAAGAAGATATCAATCATATAAAATGCCCATAGGATCATCAAAAGTATCAATAATGAACGCAGCCATTTCAGATTAACTAGTTCCAGACAGGAAAAATTATCTTCCACTATGGCATGATGAAGCTTGAGTATCCGAAAACAGAGTATCAGGTAGACCAACATTTGAATAACTGCAAACAAACTTGCAAATGAATCTGCAACAACGGCTATTGATAAAGACCTGTTTGCATCAGTTGGCAAGTTATACATGAGCGCCAGCTTGTTTTCTCCTGACAATAACCAGGACGGTATTGCCAATACAACCCCTATGGCAAATATAGCAAAGTGCTTGATCTTGCCGCGGCTGGCGACATCAATATCAATTGCAGTTAATAGTCTAAGGTAATAATAAAATAAGGGGCCATACAAAAAATCCAACGGCCAAACCAGACCGATTAAGTGAGGATATTGATAGAAGTAATTAGACTGAAAAAGAAACTCATCAATAAGTGAAACGCAGATAGTAAGTAGAAATAAAGCCAAATATTTATTCGCAACGTGACTGCTAATATCTTTTGTAGCCAGGATCCCTGCAAGGAATAAACCTTGAGATGCACCAATAAGATACAAAATAGAAAGAAAATCGATTTTAACGCTCACAAAAACTTCGACCTATAGCCTGCATTTTCAAGAAAATACAATGTCAATGCTGCACATTATCCTTGTAAGAAAGTCAGTGTGTTAGTAAGTATTTACTAGCTAATCAATCGAACTTTAAAACGTCGCCCCTTGATATTACCTTTCGATAGTATCGACAATGTCCTTTTGCGTACACTGCGGTCAACGGCGACATAGGACAGGTGGTCGAAGATATCGATTTTTCCCACCATTGCAGATGGTACTGAGCCATCTGCGGTGACCGCGCCCAGGATGTCACCGGGTCTTACTTTCTCTTTGCGTCCCCCGTTGATACTGAGTGTCACCATGGGAGCGGTGAGTTTAAACCCCTCGGGAAGCTCCAGTCCACGGGGACGATCAAGCTTCAGAGTTGTCTGTTGACTGGCTTCAATGGCATTTACGCGTCCCGCTTCAGATGAGAGAAAAAGGCTAAGTGCCAGGCCCTTGTTTCCGGCGCGACCTGTGCGACCGATTCGATGTGTATAGATCTCGGGGTCGCGGGGTAGTTCGTAGTTGAAAACGGCTTCAAGCTCTTTTATGTCCAGTCCACGCGCAGCGACATCAGTGGCAACCAGTACCGGTACGCTTTTATTGCTAAATCTCACCAAAACCTGATCTCGATCCTTCTGGTCCAGTTCACCGTGCAGAGCCAGGGCGTGAATGCCTTGCTTACGTAATTCATCCGCAACTTCCTGGCACTGCTGTCTGGTATGACAAAATACCACCGAAGACATAGGTTTGTGTTGTGCGAGCAAAGCGGTCAGGGTTTTATTGCGCTTGCCTTTCTCCACTTCATAGAAATACTGCTTGATCTTCAGGTCACTGTGTTCCGTATCGACAGTCACTTCTATGGGGTTTCGCTGGAAGTCTGAGCTCAGGTTGCGAATTGAGGTAGGGTAGGTGGCGGAGAAGAGGGCGGTCTGGCGCTGCTTCGGGGTGGTCGATAGGATAGCGGTAATATCCTCAAGGAAGCCCATATCCAGCATTCGGTCGGCTTCGTCGAGTACCACCAAACTGACGGCATCAAATCTAAGGGTTTTTTTCTGCAGATGCTTAAGGATTCGCCCAGGAGTACCTACTACAACATGCGCGCCATGTTCAAGTGAGCCGATTTGTGGACCGATAGGCATACCGCCGCATAGCGTTATGATTTTGATGTTGGCACTGGTGCGTGCCAACCGTCTCAACTCCTTGGTAACCTGATCAGCCAGTTCGCGTGTAGGGCAGAGTACCAGGGCTTGAATTAAAAAGGAGAAGGCGTCCAACTGATTGAGTAAGCCAAGCCCGAATGCCACGGTTTTACCACTGCCGGTCTTCGCGCGAGCGATGAGATCGCGTCCGTCGAGCAGATAGGGCAGACTCTCTGCCTGAATTGGTGTCATCCTGGTATAGCCCAGGGACTCCAGATTACCCAAAAGAGTGGGATTGAGTTTTAAGTTGGAAAAGGGTTTGTTCACGGGGTGCTCACTATCGATTGTGTATCGTAATATACACGGATTGGGGAGGATTTACTTGGGCACTATCAGGGGTTACTAACCCGATGGACTGGGATGGGGCTGATTTGTACACATCGCTCAAGAAAAAACTGCAACTCGGCATATTACTTGAATCCGTGAGTTGTCTGGCACCCACCCAGTGCGTCGAGCAAAATCGGTAAGAGATTAGAGGTGAAAGTCCTCTCCCCGATAAGGTGTAGCGAACAGCCGGGACCCCGAGTCATGGGACGTTGACCTAGCAGTTGTCCAGACCAGTTGTCCAGCAACGGCCCGACACTTTTAGTAACCACCTTGGTACGGATCCGTATACCTGGTGGTGTGGGAGGGAGGGGGATAAAAACCCCCTTCCTATCCCTCTTATGCCGGTCGTTCAGAGAGCACTTCTTTGAACGCGAACATGCCATTCAATGCCGCCGGAAATCCCGCGTAGACTGACATTTGTAGAATGACTTCTTTTAGTTCTTCATCGGTGCACCCAACATTGAGCGCTGCGTGCAAATGAACTTTGAGCTGAGGTATGCAGTTACCCATAGCAGTTAATGCTGAAACCGTTGCAATTTCCCTTGATTTCAGATCTAAGCCAGGACGGGAATAGATATCACCAAACGGATACTCGATTGTGTATTTGCCTAAATCAGGGCAGATATCTTGCAAACTCTCAATGACTTTTTGCCCTGCTTCACCGTCGATTTTTGATAACTGCTCTAGCCCTGTTTCAAATCGTGAATTTTTCATTTTGTGTGCTCCTATTAATGAATACCAGCACACCTTACAAGTTAGAGTTAACTCTAAGTCAACTCATTTTTCCGTTTTTATATAAACTGATTTTCTCTTCTAGCGCCCTCAGGTGTTCATTTTGTTGCCTGATATGGTCTACCAGGTGCTCATGGTGTTTTTCTAGCAGCGTCAGCCGATCTGATACGGTTTGAACACCTAACTCTCTAAACGAGGCATATTTCTGAATTTCTGTCAGT
>JARRNW010000354.1:0-4218 GCA_037384565.1 Candidatus Thiodiazotropha sp. | reverse complement strand
GCATCCACATCGGCTCACCAAGGAACCGGATGACGATCTCCCGGTCTGAGAACGAGGTATAGTTGTAGGGGATTTCACGAATCCGCGCACTAGGCTGCATGCTCATCGATCGATTGGGTGTTACCGGTCAGGACAGGGACAGGTGGGCTATTGTAACCTAAATAAAGCTTTGGTCTTCATTTTAGAATCATAGAATTTATCAATATCAAGCAACTGCAAGGGGACTATTCATGAAGAAAAATCCGTTCCGTTTGAAATCAACGGTGTTGGCCTCCACTGCGCTGGTACTCTCCCTGGGTGGGGTATCCAGTCAGGCCGGAGATGTGGAAAAGGCGGTGGAATACCGGCAGGGGGTGATGGAGGTGTTTGGTTGGAACCTGAAAGGCATGAGCGCCATGATGAAGGGCGCGAAGCCCTATGATGGGGGACGCTTCGCGGGCATGGCAAAGGACCTGGAAACGGCCACTCAGCTCGATCTGCTGAGTGGTTTTCCCACCGACTCCGAGTCGGACGAGAGCGACGCCTTACCCGATATCTGGCTCGATTTCGATGATTTCAAAAGCAAGTATGAGGATCTGCGCGTGGCGGCAAAGGCATTGAATGCCGCCGTGGCCGGGGGCGACAAGGCGAGCATCGGGGCAGCGCTCAAGGATGTGGGCGGTAGTTGCAAGGCCTGTCACAAGAAATACAAAGACTGAGTCCAGGCCTCGAGGGGGAGATACACCAAGGTTTCTGCCTCCAGGCATTCACTGGGTTCCCACGCGGAGTGTGGGAACCCATACCTGATTCACATCAGCGTGATCCGGTGAAGGGTGTTCCGTTGTCGCCTGCGGCTAGCGGATTTGATCCGCAAACTCAGAGGAAATCCGAGCCGATCTCGTTGTCCGCAAGGATTTTGACGATTCGGCAGGCCGTCTGAAATCCCTCGGACTCATTCGGGTCGCTGCGAAGAACCTCAACTTCCGCCGCTAATGGAGGGGTGATCGCCTGAGTGGGTGTGATCATGACCGCCAACCGGGCAGCTGCCGGGATCTCCCGCTCATGTGCAATGAGCAGTCCATTACCGCTTAGATTGACAACACGACCCGTTGAGATCTCCGGATCACCGTTGATGCGGAATCGAACGGGTCCGTTTACAGCCATGCGGTGGAAGCTGCGTTTTTCGGCGAAATCATTCATGCGAAATCTCCTCAGAGGCGCGGATGACTGATAGTATCAACTCTAACAGGCAAAAGCGGGTTACGGGCATCCTCAACGGGCAAATTCAGGCATTATTTTCTGCTTTTCAGGGAAATGGAGAAATCGCTTCCGATTCCGGTCGAATATTTCATGGAGCTGAAATGGGTGGCAAGGGATGCCGAACCTCAGACACGATGTTGGATGATGCCATGACGGGTGTGTGAGAGAATGGATCGGAAGATTATCTCTATACCAACCCGGTGAAGTTCCGGTTCCATCATTATGACGAAGTGCAGGGGAAGGATATGCCAAAGCAACGCTACGTGCTCTGGGTCGGTCTGATGTTGATTCCACTCATCCTGTCAGCAGGCGAGGTGTTTCGCACGGTCGATGATGAAGGTAATGTTACCTACACGGACACCCCCCCAGAGAATGGTGCCAAGACGCAACGTGTGGAGATCGACGAGGGGCCCTCGCAAGAGTCGATTCGCGATACCCTGGAACGCAACGAGGCGATCCGCAAGGCTATGGAGGAGGCTCGGGACAAGCGCTTGGAGAAGGAGGCGGGTCACCGGGAGGTGGTCGAAAAGGCCCGGCTGGCGGTCGACAAGGCCGAAGAGGAACTGAAGCAGGCACGAGTAATGAAGGACGATGACCGGCAAACCCTGACCAACGGCAAGAACCGCATCCGGCCCGAGTATTTCGAGCGGGTGAAGCAGGCGGAAGAGGCATTGAAGGCCGCGAAGGAGCATCTCAAGGATGTGCGTGGCTACTGAGGACCGCGACTCTCGGGAGCCTGGTCAAGGGAGTCATGGGGGGCGGGCGGATGGTCCGATCTGTCACTTCGTCTCTACTCTGCTCCGCAACGGGGCGCTGGTGGAAAGTCCTCACTGATGCAGGTGTTTCTGGTAGGTGGCGCGATCAGGGATCGGTTGCTGCAACGCCCGGTGACCGAACGGGACTATCTGGTGGTTGGCGCAACCCCTGAGCAGCTGCGGGCGCTGGGCTTCCGTCAGGTCGGCCAGGACTTCCCGGTATTTCTCCACCCCGATACCCATGATGAATATGCCCTGGCGCGCAGCCGGCGTTCCGCGGGTTTGCTGCCCGGGCAGGTCATCGCGGATCCCGGAGTGACCCTGGAAGAGGATCTGAGCCGGCGGGATTTTACCGTCAACGCCATGGCGGAAGATGAACAGGGTGGATTGATCGATCCCTTCGGCGGATTACCTGATCTTCAGGGACGCGTGCTGAGACACGTCTCCGAGGCCTTCCGAGAAGACCCGCTGCGGGTTCTGCGCGCCGCCCGTTTCCTGGCCCGTTATGCCAAGCTTGGATTTCACCTGGCCCCGGAGACCGAAAGCCTGATTCGTAGCATGGTCGCGGCAGGTGAGCTGGACCAGTTGGTGCCGGAGCGGGTCTGGCAGGAACTGGTGAAGGTACTCGGGGAGGCACAGCCGCGATACTTCTTCGAAGCGCTCCGGGATTGGGGTGCTTTGGCCCGGGTGCTGCCGGAACTTGATGCCCTTTGGGGGGTACCCCAACCCGCCTGTTGGCACCCAGAAGTCGATTGCGGTGAACATACGCTGCTGACCCTGGATGCGGTCTGCCGCTTGACCGATCGGGTTCCTGTCCGGTTTGCCGCGCTCACCCATGATCTGGGCAAGGCGACAACCCCCGAAGACATTCTTCCCAGCCATCACGGGCATGAAAAACGGGGTGCTGAGATTGTCACGGCATTGTGCCGGAGGCTCAGGGCACCGGTTGCCTACGAGCGTCTGGCCAGTGCCTGTGCCCGGTATCATATCCGGATGCACCGGTTCTACGAGCTTCGCCCCGGGACCCTGCTGGACTTGATGCTGGGCCTGAACGCCTTCCGTCAGCCCGATCATCTGCAATGGTTTGTCTGGGTCTGCCAGGCCGACCACCAGGGCCGTCTGGGTATGGCCGAGAGCCCCTTTCCTCAGGGTGAAGATCTGCTCCGGGTTTTCGACCAGGCACGACAGGTCACGACCCGGCAGCTGAGCCCGTCACTGAGTGGACCGCAGGTGGGGGAGGCGATCCGCCGTGAGCGCTTGAGGAGGATTGCTCAGGCCTTGAAGGGTGGTTCAGGATCAGATTAACCGGGAATTACACCGGTTGACTGACGCAATGCAACTCAGTTAGGCATAGGTTCTCACAGGAGTGCGGGAACGAGACAGATATTGTGTGGGTAACAGAGCGGGTAGGATGCAAGCCTTCTAATTTACCAGGCGACCAAAGATGCGAAACCCCGCAATATAGGTGCCCGCGGCGGATCCCAGGGTGCTGAACAGGAACACCAGAAAGGTCCGCGAGACCCGGTTTTTCCACCAGCCGATGGCCCGGGTGGTATCGTTACGCAGTTGCCCGAAGTCGGCCACGGTGGGCTTGCGCAGGAACACCTCGGTCAGCCCCGTGACCATACCAGCGCCAACCGCGGGATTCAGTGAGGTAATGGGGGCGGCGACGAACGCGGTCAATACGGTCAGCGGATGGCCTGCGGCGAGGAGTGCCCCCAGCGCGGAGAGGCCGCCGTTGATCAGCACCCAGTCGACAATCAGCCGCCATCCCAGGTCGGGACTGCGGAAGAAACCCACCGCGAAACCGCTCAGCACCAGCACCACGATGATCCAGGGAATCAGTTTTGGCCAGCGGCTGGGTGGCGGGGATTGCTCAAGCTGTGCAAGGGTTTCCCCGGCGGGGGTATCGAGGGGTTGCTGCAGATAGCGGGCGATACCGTGCATATGCCCCGCGCCGATCACCACCAACAGATTCTCATGACCGTGCTGTTCGATCTCCTGCAACAGGCGGCAAGCCATATACCGGTCGCGCTCATCGATCAGTGGCAGGTACAGATCCTGGCGGTCCTCGGCAAATTCCGCGAAGGTTGTTTCGAGGATATCCCCCTCTTTAAGATGCTCGATCTCTTCTTCAGTGACCTGGTCCCGGGAAAGGATGCTCGCCATCAGGCCGGCGCACAGGGTGAGGCGTTTCCAAAGCGAGAGATTGCCCGCCACGCGA
>JARRNW010000353.1:0-5304 GCA_037384565.1 Candidatus Thiodiazotropha sp. | reverse complement strand
TTCTTCACGACAAAGGATGTGGGGCGTGGTTCCGGGCAGGGGTTGGCGATCGTTCAGGATATGGTGGTAGCCAAGCATCAGGGGAAGATTTTCTTCGAAACCGAAGAGGGGCGCGGGACAACCTTCGTCGTGCGTTTGCCGTTGAGCGGTGAGAGTGGCCCCGGGGATCAAAGCTGAGTGATGCGAAACACCCGGATGGATTGTACATTGAGTGCTTTGCACTCGACCGCTGATTTGAGCTTGAACACCATGGCCTGACTGAGTGGCTGGCCCTTTGCGAGCAGCAGCGCGCCGGCATTCGACTTGATGGGCTGATCGATGATCAGGCCCGGTTCGACCTGGTCGAGGGGCAGTTCAAGAATTTCGAGTTTACGGTTCCTGGAACCCTGCATCAGGGTTTCAATCAATACGGGATCGTATTGCTCCGGCTCTTCGGATAAACCGGTGTTGGTTAATTGGTCGAAGGCGATGGCGACCTTGAGAATCTGACCGCCCAGGGTGACCTTGTCCTCCTGGCTCAGGTGCCCTTGAAACTCGATGCGTGGCGTATCCTCCAACTGGCAGGCGATCATTTCTGATACCCGTTCGAGTCTGGGGATGTGTTTCAGCAGGCGGGCGCCGATCTGCGGATAGGTTCGGTATAGATTCTGTTCCTCCTTCGTCAGTTCGGCGCCGACAGCGTGTTTGGCGATGAGTGCATCGGGGAGTCCTATATACCCCAGCTGACACAACATCCCGGCCAGGTCATAGTGCCATCCGTCTTCCAGGGATAGGCTTTTGACGATGTTTTGTACATGGAGTTTGATCCGGGTGGCCTGGCTGAAGGCGTCCGGGTTGACCACACTCAGTACATCACCGAGCAGATCCACGGCGCCCTTCAGGGTTTTATTGAGCAGGATCTTTTCGTTGGTGACCAGACGATACTGCCGCAAGCCGTCCTGGATCGTCTTGTAGAGCGCCTCGGTGCCCACCGGTTTATTGAGGAATCGGAAGATGTTGCCATCATTCACCGCGTTGATGGCTACATCGAGATTGGCATTGCCGGTGAGCATGATGCGCACGGTATTGGGGGCGATGGCGTGGATCTTTGACAGAAATTCGATGCCGTTCATATTGGGCATCATCATATCCGAAACGACCACGGCAAAGGGCCCTCCGTCACGCACCGCCTGGACCCCATCAGCCCCACTGGTGGCGGTTTCGATATCAAGGCGTTTGCGTAACTGTCGGCGGAACGAGTCGAGTAGATTGCGATCGTCGTCCACCATGAGGACTTTCTCAGTCGGTTTGCCCATCAAGGAACTCTTGTGTGATCTTTAACCAGCGATCATATACCGATTCACCGAGCAGTGACATGAGTGGCCCGTCTGGGAGGGCTGAATCACCGCTGCCCTCAGGATCGGCGATGCTGTGGTACAACTGGTTGGCCGCGAATACCAGCAGTTTGCCGCTCTGTTCCATGCTTTGCCGGTCGGGGCTGTGGTGATCGGCCACAGCCTCCACGGCCTCCAGTGGCAATCCCCAGAGTCCCATCAGATAGGCGCCGATAGTGGCGTGATGGCACCAGAGCGCTTCGGCTTCCGCTTCATACAGGGGTATGGCCTGGGTTTTCGCCTGAGCTACGATCCGCTGATACTCCTCACCGTTTTGGCTTGCCAGGATCAGTTTGCCCAGATCGTGTAGCAAGCCGGCCATCACCGGAATCTCCAGTTGCGGGCGGCTGAGCCCCAGTTCCTGTCCCAGCCGGCGGATCAGGGATGAAACGGCCTGGCTGTGTCGCCAAAGCCGGTCGAGCTCAAAGGCTTCGATCACCTGGGGGTCGAGTTGCGAAAATACGCTGGCGCCGAGGACCAGGCTGGAGATCGTGTCGATGCCCAGTAGACTGACCGCCTGTTCCGGGGAAGTGATTTTGCGCGGCAGACCGAAAAAGGCCGAATTGACCAATTGCAACAGCTTGGTGGTCATGCCCATGTCCTGACTGACAATACGCCCGATTTCCGCCAGGGTGGTGTCATCGGATTGCAGGGCCTGGACCAGTTGTTGGTAAACCGTCGGAAGGCTCGCCAATGATCCCAGGTTACCGACCAGACTCGCGATTGCGGGATTGTCCAGCAGGGCGCCCAAACGGATCATCCGTTCGAGGGTATCGATCAGGTGCTGGGTGTCGCAGGGCTTGGTGATGAATTGATGAGCATGATGGACCACCTCGCGGACCGGGGACTGCTGGGTCTCGGCGGAAAACAACAGTCTTATGGTGGCGGGGTGGCGGGACTGGATCTCTTTTAACAGGGTCGGTCCACTCATGCCATCGAGCTGAGTTTCGCAAACCACGATATCCATGGGTTCCTGCTCAATGGACTCAAGGGCGCTGCGGGCGTGCTGAGCAAATACCAGCTCCCACCGGCTCTTGAGGTCTTGCAAGGACTGTTCGAGGGATTGGAGCTGGTTCGGGTCACTGTCGACAAACAGGATTCTGGGGCGTGGGGTGTCTGACATGGTCTGTTGTATGGTGGTTTGGCAGGGTGCCCTGCAAGGATGGTTGACGATAACCTGTGACATCCGGGTGCGCGTCAACCCAGCCTGTGACAGGGTTATTGCTTAGTGTAGACCCTCTTAGCGGTCTTTGCTTGGATTGGTGATCTCTGGGCTTCATGTCACAATGCGCTGATGTCCGACGTCATAAAACCTCCAAAATCCCTGTTGCGTAAAGTGGGCCGATGCATCGCCGATTTCCGCATGGTCCGCGATGGCGACCGCATCCTGCTGGGTGTGTCCGGTGGTAAGGATTCACTAACCTTATTGCAGGTATTGCGTCACCTGCAGAGCTATGCGCCGGTGCGTTTCGAACTGGGTGTGATTACCGTGGATCCGCGCATCGAGGGCTTCGATCCGGAACCCCTGAAGGCCTATTACGATCATCTGGGTGTGCCTTGGTTCTACCAGGAGCAATCGATCATGGAGGAGGCCCGGGAGAACATGTCCGGCGATTCGTTCTGCGCCTACTGCGCACGCATGAAACGGGGCATTATGTACACCACCTGCCGGAGCGAAGGCTACAATGTGCTCGCCCTGGCGCAACACTTGGATGATCTGGCGGAAAGCCTGATGATGTCCTTGTTTCATGGGGGGCAATTGCGCACCATGAAGGCGCACTATCTGAACGATGCCGGGGATATCCGGATCATCCGTCCCCTGGCCTACTGCCGGGAGACCCAGACCTCGTCTTTCGCGGTGCAGGCCGGGTTGCCGGTCGTTCCCGACAGCTGTCCCGCCTGTTTCACCAAGCCGACCCAACGGGCCTATATGAAACAGATGCTGGCGCGGGAAGAGCGCAACAACCGCCACCTGTTTGCCAATATGCTGCATGCGATGAAACCCCTGATGGATGAAACCCCCCCATGAAAATCGAACATGTTTCCATTCCAACCCGGGTGGCGCGACCCGGCATGAAGGTCGGCGATGCGATGCAGGAGTGTGTTGACCGGAACGTGCCGGGTATCCCCTTCGTCGATGCGGAGGGTCGATTGAACAGCCGGTTCTCCCTGCGCCACCTGTTTCTGCTGTGCTGTATTCCGGATGATATCCTGCATGGCGCGCATCTGCTCGGGGATGACATCGAGCACTTGGATTTTCCCCATATCCACGCTGAGCATTTAATGGAACGGCCTGTGGAGGAGTTTCTGTTTCCCGATGCCATTCAGCTCGCACCCCACTTCCAGGCGATCAAGGCCCTGGCGATCATGGAACAGTTTGGTACCGAATATCTGTTCGTTTCAGAAGCGGGTGACTACCAGGGCGTAGTGACACGCATGAGCATCGCCCGGGCCCTGGTGGACAAGAAATGCTGTATCGATTGAACCGGTCGGCGCGGCAGGTAACGAAACGGAATTTAAAGGCAGTGTGCCATGCATGATCAGATCACTCTGGAAATGTGGGTCTCCGCCGCCGTGCTCGCGGTCTCTTATGTGCTGATATTCACCGAGGCACTGCATAGAACCACCGTGGCACTACTCGGTGCGGTGGCGATGATAGGCGTGGGCATGGGGTTCGGTTTTTACAGTCAGGAGGCGGCCATTCTCTCGGTGGATGCGAATACAATACTGTTGCTGGCGGCCATGATGATGCTGGTTGCCTTGCTCAGGCCCACCGGCGCGTTCGACTTCGCGGCCGTGCACATTACCCACTGGGCCCGGGGCAACCCCAAGCTGTTGCTGATCTATCTGAGCATGGCGGTGAGTCTGATCAGTATGATCCTGGATAACGTCACCACAGTCATCGTATTTGCGCCGCTCACGGTACTGATCTGTCGCCTGTTGAAGATCAATCCGATGCCCTATCTGATGTCGGAAGCGATGTTGTCGAATATCGGCGGAGCCGCAACACTGGTGGGTGATCCACCCAATCTGATGATCGGCAGCGCGGGGGGGATCAATTTCAACTCCTTTCTGATTCACATGGGCCTGCCCGTGCTGGTGGTCTGGGCCGGTACTGTAGCGATGATCCTGTTTCTTTTTCGTGCCCCCCTGTCCCAAGCCGTCGAGGACCCGCGTCGCCTTTTTCGCCGGCCTGTTCATGATCGTCGGCGGGGTAGAGTCTTCCGGTCTGCTGGAACTGTTGGGTGAAGAGTTGGCTATTCTGGCCGAGGATCCCGGCAAACTGCTGGTCACAGGGCTGATGTTAATGTGGGTGGCTGCCCTGCTCAGCGCGGTAGTGGATAACATCCCCTTCACCGTCACCATGATTCCCATCATCCTCGGCCTGGAGGTCAGCGGGGTGAATATCGCGCCCTTGTGGTGGGCCCTGTCGCTCGGGGTGGGACTGGGGGGTAACGGCACCCATCTGGGGGCTACCGCGAACATTATCGCGGTGTCCGAGTCGGAAAAGAGCGGTATGCCCGAAGCTCGCATCACGCCGCTGGAGTGGTTGCGCACGGGGATGCCGGTCATGCTGTTCGGTTTGGTTCTGGCAAGCCTTGTCTACTGGTTGTTCTTTGACCTGTTCCTCTCCGTGTGAGAACGAGGTCCTTAAGGTTACCTGATTACCTACTATGCTCCGCCATAGGGTGGTGGGTGTGAGCATTGAGCAATGGTTTGAAAAGTTTTGAGTTTTAAGTGTTGAGTTTTGAGTGGATGAGTTCGTTGCGCTCACGGGTTATGGTCCCCCCTCACCCTTCGGTGGGTGTTGTAACTCAAGTTTCGGAGTTCAAAGTTCATCCACGGTCTGTAAACAGGATAGGCATGCCTCATCAAAACCGAAGCCCGTTATTAGAATAAGGATTCCGTCATTCCGGCGAATGCCGGAATC
>JARRNW010000352.1:0-4245 GCA_037384565.1 Candidatus Thiodiazotropha sp. | reverse complement strand
TTAGGGTTTCGCGCCGGGTTTGCGGCCTTGGGTAAGGCGCTCAAATTCGCGGCTGCTAAATTTGCCCCACATTTTAAAACATTTCGCCAGCACCTGTTCCGAAACATGGATCCCGGCTTTTTGAAATGCACAGTTTTTCGCGCCGAGCCGGTCAACATCATCACCGGAGAGGTGTGGCTGGAGCAGAGTGACTTCACCCTCGCTGGCCGAATCCCGATCGAATGGATCCGCAGCTACACCTCCAACAATCACCGCCGTGGCGCCAGCGGGGTGGGCTGGGAGACCCCCGCCGACGGTCGTCTGGAGTTTGATCCCAGCGACGCTAGCGTGGTCTTCCGCTATCCTGGGGAAGGCCCCGCCCTGTTCCTGGAAAAGCCGAGTGCCGAGGGTGATGAGGCGGCGGTAATGGAGCTGATGAACGGCGCCCTGCTGAGTGACCATGGCGACGAGTGGCGGGTACGCACCAAGCGCGATCTGATCTACCACTTTCCCAAGGTTCGAAGTCAAACCACCCCGGAAGGGCTGGTGGAACTCCCCCTGGGGCAGGTCAGCGACCCCTGGGGCAACTGGCTCAAATTTCTGTACGAGGCGGGTCGGCTTGTCGCCATCCTGGAGTCGGCGGGACGCTATCTGAGCTTCGAATATACCGACCTGGGCTTCATCAAAGCCATTGCCCTGCGTGTGCCCGGCAGCGAACAGGAGTACCCCTACCTGAGTTGCGAATACAATCTGGACGGGGATCTGACCGTGGTGCGGGATCCCCTGGGTAACCCCTATCTGTTCGAATACGACGAACACCACATGACCCGCCACGTGGACCGCAACGATCTGTCATTCTTCTATGCCTACGACAAGACCGGAGATGAGTGGAAAGCGATCCGCACCTGGGGCGATGGGGGGCTCTACGACTATCGCTTCGACTATCTTGCCGAGCTTCGCGAAACCCGTATTACCGACTCCCTGGGGCAGGTCTCCACGGTGAAGTGCCATGAGAGTGGTCTGCCGGTTATGGAGATCGACCCGCTGGGGGGAAGGACCCTGTTCGAGTACGACGAAGCGGGACGCACCACCGCGGTAGTGGATCCGGCCAATCATCGCACCGAGTATCGATATGACGAACGGGGGAATCAGATCGCAGAGATTCTGCCGGACGGGAGCACCCTGGCCGTCGAGATGGATGAAAACAGCAAGCCGGTGGCTATCACCGAACCCAACGGGGCGGTGTGGCGCAACGTCTGGAACGAGCGAGGCTTGCTCGAGAGTCGCACCTCCCCCTTGGGCGCGGTGACCCGCTATCGCTACGACCCGAGCGGCTTGCCGACCACCCTGATCGATGCCCAGGAACAGACAACCCAATTGGAATTTGATCGGTTTGGCGCCCTGGTGGGCTTGACCAATGCCCTGCAGGCAACGACCCGCCTGAAACGCGACGAACAGGGCAATCTGCTTGCGCTCACCGATGCGCTCGGAAGGACCACCAGATATCGCTACGATGCGAAGAACCGTTTGATTGAGGTCAGGCCAACCGAGGGGGGGCAGATCCGTTTCAGCTACGACGGAGAAGACAATCTCGTTGCGCATGAGGATAAAAACGGAAACCAAACCGGCTTTGAATACTTCGGCCAGGCGTTGCTCACAAAGGTTCACCAGCCCAACGGCCACAGCATCGAATATCACTACGATACCGAAGAGCGACTGGTCGGCATCACCAATCAGCGGGGTGAGCGGTATACAATCCGCCACGATGCCCTGGGCCGGGTGGTCGAAGAGGTGGACTACTGGGGCCAGTCTACCCATTACCGGCTTGATCTTGCCGGTTACCTCAAGCAGCGCATCGACCCCCTGGGACAGGTGACGGACTATGCCTGCGACAAACTTGGCCGCATCCTGCGCAAAAGCATGGATCATCCCAATCGCGTCGGGGCGCGATTTGAAGAGCGATTCAAATACGATATCAACGGCAACCTGACCGAGTGTTCCAACGAGCATGGGAAGATTCAACGCAAATTCGATCAGGAAGGACGGTTGTCAGAGGAAAAGCAGGGCGCGTTCCTCATCAAGTATGAGTATGACAGTCTGGGCCGGTGTATTCGCCGGGACACCGGCCATCATGCGATCGGTTACCAGTACGACCCCCTGGGTCGCCCGGTGTCGATACAGATTGACGATGAGCCGCCGATCACCTTCGAGCGCGACGCCAGCGGCCAACGCCTCAAAGAGCAACTTTCGCCCGCGCTAGAGCGCTATTCCGGCTATGACGAAGCGGGCCGGTTGATTGCGCAAGGGGTCAAAGGCGAAGCGGATTGGTTGTTTAAAACCACCTACGACTACGACAGAGTCGGCAACCTGGTGCGGCGCGAAGACAGTCAGTTTGGTGTTGATCAATATCGCTACGACCCGGTGGGTCAGATTATTGAGCATATCGATCCCCAGGGCAGGCTCAACGCATTCCTCCAGGATCCGGCGGGGGACCGTCTGAGGACCCAGGTAGTGGACATGCCCGTGCGGCAGGTCGTGGGCGGTGCGGATATGCCCGGGGAGTGGTATCGGGAAGGCGTCTACGAAGGCGCCTACTATCGTTTCGACCGGGCGGGTAACCTGACGACCAAACGGGATCTCTCCGCGGGCAGCGCAGTGGGTGGACAATCCCGGGAGACCCGCCTGAGCTGGGATGCAAACCAGCGGCTCGTGCGCAGTGAAGCCAACGGTGTGGAAACAAGCTACGGCTACGATCCGTTGGGGCGGCGACTGTTTAAACAAACCGGAACCCGTAGAACCTGGTTTGGCTGGGAGGGTAATGCACTGGCAGCGGAATGGACCGTTGAAATGCCGGAACAGCGCGCCAAGGTGGCTGTACTTTCGCCCATTGCAAAAGCGGGCTTGAGGGAATATCTGTACTACCCGAACAGTTTCGAACCTCTGGCTTTGATCGAGGATGAGGCCAGCTATCGTTACCACACCGAGCCGAACGGTACACCCACACGGGTGATGCACACCGATGGGACGCTCGTGTGGGCGGCGACGTATGGCGTATGGGGCCAAGTCGAGCCCGCCGTCAATACGCTGGATAATCGGCTTCGGATGCAGGGGCAGTATCATGATGAAGAGACCGGTTTATACTATAATCGGTATCGATACTATGATGCGAATGTCGGACAGTTCGTTGGTCAGGATCCCATTGGGCTGTTAGGCGGGTTGAATAGCTATCAGTATGCGCCTAATGGGTTTGGTTGGGCGGATCCTTTGGGACTTGAGCATGCTCCTGGTTCTCTTCCTGGCGGTCGAGAAAAGTTCGTGAACGCCCTTAAGGAGATAACCGACTTCAGAGCAAATCGTGGGTTACCTGTGTTTGATCCAAATGATGGAAAGACTGGTACGGTAGCTTATGTGGATCTGGGTGATTCCCGGACGTCCTTTGGGGTTAACTCAAAATTAGAACCGTTAACGAATCCAGACTTGAGAAGACAAGCTCTAACCGATATTCAGGAAAATCTGGGTAAACTTCAAGGGAGGAAAATTAGTCAGGCTAGATTTTTAACTCATGCAGAAGCGCAAGCTCTAATCAAGGCAAAAGATAAATTTGGGACTTTGCCAAATGAGGTTACAATATACGTAGATCGTGTGACTTGTAATTTCTGTAATAGTGATCAAAAAGGTTTGGGTTTATTAAGAGAGTTATTTGGAATAGAAACGCTACATGTAGTAGACAGTAATGGTAATGTAATCTCTTTTCCCAAGGATTAATTAGAAATGTATAGTTTTGTTTTTCGATCGCCAGACGGTACAGAAATCACCGAATATGATGAAGGATTTTTCAGGGATATTTTCCTGAATAAAGGAAAAGAATTTTGGTCCATACAGGCAGGTGATGCCGGTATTCATATAACTGACGAAGAACATAAAGCAGAAGTCGTAATCATTTATTCTGAAGGAAATGGCTTCTTTATTCAGCATTTATATGATGGTGAAGAAGATGAGTATGTTATTTCTCATGGTGATGATTTGAAGATAAAAACAACAGTTTATCCAGGGGGAGAACCATGGGAGGTGCCAATTTCCTTTTTCTGTGAAAGACAGGAAGCTCTAGATGTTATTACAGAAATTCTAAAAAGTGGAAGTAGAAACGAGTTGAGAAAATGGGTGAACCTGTGGGATGGTGATTGGGCAGTTTAAAATGTTGCTCTGAAAGATACAAGAGAGATACAGCAAGTAGGTTGGGGTGAGGAACGAACCCCAACATTTCAG
>JARRNW010000351.1:0-4550 GCA_037384565.1 Candidatus Thiodiazotropha sp. | reverse complement strand
GTCCATGCCGTTGAGGCTGTAACCCTTCCAGTTCAGCAGCATCGCCTCTCCTGTATACCCGGCGGATACGTTCATGAAGTCATCGAGCAGGTTTTTCGCCAGGTAGTTGAGGGTGACCATTCCGAGCAGCTTGCCTTGTGCGGACACCACCTGGGTGGAAAAACGCAGCGTGGGTTTCAGTGGGAGTTCGATCCTGTTGTGCTTGGTATTCAGGTCGAGTTGCGAAGCGGTAATGGTACCGGCGTCAGCCTGCATGGCATCCATGAAGTAGTCGTGATGATCCTTTGGCTGCAATGGGCCCGGATCGACCGAAATGGGGTTGCCGTCGTTGTAGTTTATGTGGATCAGCTCCTGACCCTGAGGGTCGATAAAACGGATCTGGTCGTAGCGTTTACGTTGTTTTGCGAACGAAATCCACAGTTGTGCCAGGGTGTGGTTAACCGCGGGGTCATTGTGGTTGTGTCGGTACTCCCGGGCGTATTGTTCTGCGATCAGGCGGATGTCTGAGTGAATTTCCCGTATGCTGAGATTCAGGTGGTTGGTCAACTGGTTGATGAGTCGATTGGATTCAAGCTTGAGTTCGCTGTTAATGGTGTTGAAGGTTTGAGTGTAATAGAACCAGAAGAGCGCTCCCGCGAGGAGGGTGATCGCCGAGAAGGCGCCCAGATAATTGCGTAGTCTCCGGCCGATGCTCATGTCCGTTGGAGAGCAAGCACGGCACTTGTCTGGCTGGCGTTAGGCAAAAGATGCAGAACCACCACAGCGCCTGTAACCTGCTCATCCTGTAGGATCGGTGTGCTGATGAATTCGACCTCTAGAGGAGCGCCGTTTTTGTGCCATATCGTCTCGTGTTCACCACGACGGATCTGGCCATCCTTGAGAACCTCCGTGATCAGACAGGGTTTTTCCGGATGCTCTGTCCCATCGTCACGGGTGTGGTACCAGAGTTCACGGCTGTCGTGGCCCAGCATTTCGTCAATGGAGTATCCGAGCATCTCTGCCGCGGCGGGATTGACGAAGGTGTGTTTTCCCGAGGTGTCCAGACCGATGATGCCATCCCCGGCAATATTCAGAATCAGTTCTTTCTGATGTTGGGTCAGCCGGTTTTGCTCTTCGAGCCGTTTGTATCTGTCAATGTCATCGATGACTGCGATGTAGTAGTCATCCTGACCTGCCTCACCGGCATTTGTTGCCGATAGAGACAACTGGATCCATTTGCTATGACCGTCGGCACAGAGCATGCGTATCTGCACGGAGACGCTTGTATGTGGATTGTGTTGCAGTTGGTCGAATACCCGAATACAAGCGGCCATGTCCTCGTCGTACAGGATATCCATGAGGTTGATCGACTTCATCTCCGCAGGGTTCAGGGCGAGGATTTCGCAGAGCTTATGGTTGGTCTGAAGGAACTCGCCGGATGGTGTGATGTGTGCCAGTCCCACTGCAGCGCGTTCAAAGGTGGCGAGTTGCGCTTTCCGGCTGTACTCCAGGGTTGTTTGATGTTTGAGCAGGGCCCGTTTCAGTCGAATGATGTGGATGCCCAGGAAAAGCAGGATAACAAGTAGTGATAGGGCAGCCAGGTACCAGGGCCAGGAGCGGCTCAGGGTTTGGCTGAATTTCCGGGGTAGCGATATGTTATAAGGGGTGAGTTCCAGACTCTTCAGCAGGTCTTTGATCGTCTGGTAACTTTCAGGGATCGTCCAGCCGTAGATGTGGGCCTGTTGGGCCGCGGGGTGATCGGGGGGTAGCTTCAGCAGGGCAATTGAGACTCGTTTAGCGAGTTCCGCCGAGGTGTGAGGCAGGATGGAGAGCGGCCACTCGGGATACAGCGGAGTGCTGGTCAGATAGGGGAAAAGATCGAAATGCTTCTGGGACAGAATGTGGTAATCCTCGATTCGGATCAGACCCTCCATGGCCATCCGTTCCAGGGTGTCGGTGCGTACCACACCCGCCTCCGCCTTGCGGTGGGTCACGGCATCAACGACCGCATCATGGGTATTCATGAAGGACAGGGAAGCGAAGTCCCAGCGGTCGAGCCCTTCGGCCTTGAACTCCCTGAGTGCCATGATCCAGCCACCCAGCGAGGTGCTGTGAACCGCTGCAATCCGCTGATTTTTCAGGCTCTTGAGATCGACGATATGGGTGTTGCTCTTGAGTGTGAAGATGACGCTGCCAAACCGGGAGACCGGGTGCCCCGGGCTCTGTTCATTGACCAGTGTGAGTATTCTTCGAACACCATAGGCTTCTGCCAGATTGACGTAAATTCCCGGATTGGTGATCACGAAGTCGACCAGGTGGTTTTTTACGATGACCGGGATGTCTTCGAAGCTCATCGGGACAATCCGGAAGTGGTATCCGCTAATGTTGTCGTTCAGGTAATCTGCCGTGGCCTGCCAACTTTCCTGGCTTTTCGCGTAACCCCGCTTGGCCAGCACGCCGAAATTCACCTCGACAGGATCCGCCCAAGTGAGGCCTTGCCACAGGCTGATCAGGATGACCAGTAATCGAAGGGTGTTATTCTGAAGTCTCATGATACGAGGGCTCGCTCACCACTAAGCTGTCCAGAAAAGCTGGTTTGCGAAATATCAGCCAACAATCCGGGTTTTATGATGAATCGGCCGTATGGGTAAGAGCTTTAATCGCAAACGGTCTGAGGCCCATCGGTAGATCGTGAATGGGCCAGATTCCTGAATGACTGTTTGCTCAGAGAGGGCTGGTTGGTTGTAGTAGCAATCCGCCAGCCCGTTCATACACCTTCAGCCCGGGCATTGACCGGAGATCCTGACGCAGAATCGTGAGTGGCGAGTGGTCACCGCGCACGGTTTCGGGCAGCGCGAACAGGTCGAGCGTTACTTCAAGGGATTGTCGGGAGACATTGCCCACAAACAGGGGTCGACCGGTGTCCAGAATCCGTGGGGTTTTCCAGAGCCTCAATACCAGGCGACTGTCCTGGGAAAGGGGTTTCACCAGCACCAGACTTTCATGGCGGGCATCATGCACCTGAGGCAGCACCGGTAACGCCGTCAGGTGCGTACTGGGTGAGAGCAGCCGCAACAGGTTGTGCCAGGAGAGCATTCGAGCCGGTTCCCATCCCCGCTTGGCGAGCTGTTTGGCCAATCGCTGAGGCGAACCTGCCCACTGTAGATCAAGGGCTTGGTAATCGCCGCCGCTGAGGTCCTGGCGATACTCCGGTAGTTTGGCTGCGCCGGATAACCAGTCGCTCTGGGATACGGTTTGTACCGGTCGGGTATCCTGGTAACGCAGTTGACGCTGTTCAACACCTACCCCTTGAATCCCCAGACTCAGGGTAAGCATGAGCGTTGCGGCGGCGACCAGGATATAGGGATGAGTCTCAGGGGTGACGTGTCGGTAGTAGGCGATACCCAGCAGCGCCACCCAGAACAGTCCCAGGGTGATACTGCCCAGCACATCGGTGATCCAGTGTACCCCAAGGTAGAGCCGGGACAGGGCCACCGCCACCACGATCAAAGCGCTCAGACTGTAGGGAAGCCAGCGCCATTCCCGTACGAGGGAACGTGCCAGCATCACCGTGTAGAAGCCGTAAATCGTCATGCTTCGCAGTACATGCGCGCTGGGGTAAGACCAGCCGCTCAGGGTTTCCGGGCTGATCGGTGGCCGGGGTATCTGCATGCCGGCCTTGAGCAAAAGCGGAGCGATTACACCGAATCCGGTGGCGGCCAGCAGGTAGTAGGCGGCTCGGGTATGGCGCTGCCAGAACAGTAATCCGACGGCCAAACCGCTGAAGATCAGAGTGGTGGAGAGATCTCCCAGGCTGGTGATCAGCACCATCACCCGGTCGCCCCAGGGTGTGCGCAGGCTTTGCAGGGCTGAATAGACCCACCGGTCAAAGCGGGTCTCCCCATCGATCATCAGGCCGGTGAGCAAGGCGAAAAAGGCCGCGGCCAGAATCAGCAGGGTCGCCAATGTGGTCAATCCCTTGGCTTCCGGGTGATCAGGGTCGGCCAGGGCAATGGATATGCGGCGAAAACCAGGCGAAAGGCCACCTCAGAGGCCAGCTTCAGTGAGGCGCCGAACACGATCCCGGGTAGCAGGTAGGCCGGCGCCCAGAGCAGTGCCGAACTCAGGTTGGCGATCAGAAAACGCCCAGGAGACATACCCATCATGCCGGCCACCAGGGGAATGATGGCGCGCACCGGGCCGAAAAAGCGCCCGATGGCGACACTTTTTCCCCCGTATTTTTCAAAAAATGCCACCCCCCGTTCCAGGGTGGCGGGATAACGGGCAAAGGGCCAGACACCGCGCAACTGATTCTGATAGTGGTGGCCCAGCCAGTAACTGAGGCCGTCGCCGGTCACCGCCCCGGCTACCGCCCAGAAAAACACCGGCCAGAAATCCAGGGCGCCGGAGGCGATGAGGGCACCGAAACCAAACATGGCCACGACCCCGGGAACCAGCAGACCGAAAAGGGCGACCGATTCCGAGAAGGCTACGAAGAATACCAATACGCCTGCCCAAAGGGTGTGCTCAGACACCCAGCGGAGCAATAGGGTGATGAGATCATTCACCGT
>JARRNW010000350.1:0-4260 GCA_037384565.1 Candidatus Thiodiazotropha sp. | reverse complement strand
CTCGCGGCTCCCCTGCGCGACGCCAACCGGTTGAATGTGCCGGTGATCGCCTACGATCAATACATCAGTGGCGGTAGGCTCACCGCATACACCACCTCGGATAATCGCCAGGCCGGCTACCTGGACGGTGAGTATCTGGCAGGTCTTTTCCCCAACCGGCAGGAGGTCAGGCTGATTCTGGTCGAGTATCCCCATGTCTCCTCCACCGTGGAACGGCTTAACGGTTTCCTGGACGCCTTGCGCGACTACGATCAGCAGTTTCGCATTCTCAACACCTACATCGCGGTTCAGCCGGAGGAGGGACGCCTTGCGGGTGAACAGATCCTCAAAGACTACCCTGAGCCAGGTAGCGTCGATGCCATATTCACGGTCAATGATGGTGGTGGTCTAAGTTTGGTGGACGTACTGGCCCGGGCGGGGCGTGATGAGATTGTGGTGGCCACCATCGATGGAGATCCCAAATCCATCGAGAACATCCGCGCCGGACGTCTGACCCGGATCGATACCGCGCAGTTTTGTGGCGCACTCGGGGCAACCGCGATGCAACTCGCCTACGACGTTGTGCTGGGTCGTTCGGTACCCCGCCTGACCTTGGTGCCGGTGTTCCCGGTGACCCGCGAGACCCTGTCCCGATATCCGGGCTGGCAGGGTGAGATCCCCAACCCATTTGAAAAGCCTTGGAACGCCATCGATCCGATCTGGTCCGGTACGTTGCGGGAGAATCCCTGATGGCAGGGCCGGTCAGCGAAGAGGGTGCCATTTCCAAGCTGGTCGCTGTGGATCGGCGCCTGACCCTCTCGTTCGGGGTGTTGATCCTGGCGCTGATGCTGATCGTGTTGGCTGGGGCGGTGATCTATCTGAACGGGGTGATGAAACGGGAGGAACGGCAGCTCTCCACCTTGCTGACCAAGGTGCTTGCAGTCTCGGTGTCCCGGGTCAGTTTTTCGGGGCGTTACCATGCCCAGTTGCTGCTGGAGGACCTGCAGGCGGATCATCCGAACATCCGCTATCTGCTGGTGACCGATACGGAGAATCGGGTGCTGGCGAGCAGCGATGTGGACTTGATCGACACCCAACTCACCGGTGAGGCGGCGGAAAACGCGAAGGCCTCCCTGAGTGGCACCAACACGGAATTATCCCGGCAACTCAAATGGCATGGGGAATCGGTACTGGAGGTCACACTACCCTACAAAGGGGGATTCAATCATGCCATCCAGGGGGTGGTACAGGTGGGGATCTCCGAAGCTTCCCGGGATGCGGCCCTGAGGCAGGGCATCTTCTACGTGATCGGCATGGTTTTCGCGCTGCTGGTGATTGGCAGTCTCGCGGTACATCGACTCAGTCGGGTATTCGGTATGCCGGTGCGTCACCTTGCCGAGGATATGGCCGCCACCCTGCAGGCAATTCCTGACATTCTGTTTGAACTGGATGACCAGGGTCGTTATATCCAAGTGCTGGCCCATCACCGCCGCCTGCTGGTGGATACTCCTGACCGGTTGATCGGTGAAACGGTGCGGGGCATTCTTCCTGCGGATGCCGCTGATGCCATCGAGGCCGCGTTGCGGGAGGCGGATCGGGAAGGGGTGTCCACGGGGCACCAGTATAGCCTGACTCTCTCCGGGGAAGTGTGCTGGTTTGAACTCTCCATTGCCCGCAAACAATCCGGCAAGGGCGAGCGCCCAAGGTTCATCGTGCTTGCCCGGGATATCACCCAGCGCAAGCGAACCGAAGAGAGTCTCTACCTGTTCGCCAATGCCTTCAGACACAGCGGTGAGGCGATCGTGATCACCGATAACGAAAACCGGATCGTCGCGGTCAATCCGGCGATGATTCGCCATACCGGTTACGATTACAGCGAACTGATCGGTCAGAATCCCAGGATGCTCTCATCCCATGCCCCGTGGGACACCTACCGGGAGATGTGGACTACGCTCAACGCATCCGGATACTGGCAGGGTGAGCTTTGGCATCGCGCTAAAAATGGCATGGTTTACCCGAAATGGGCGGCAATCTCAGCAATCCGTAACGCGGAAAACGTAGTGACCCACTACATCGCCAGCTATACCGATATCTCAGAGCGTAAGGCCGCAGAGGCACGCATCGAGTTTATCGCTCATCACGATGTGTTAACCGGACTGTTCAACCGCTACAGCCTCGAGGAGCGTCTGGAGCAGTCGCTCTTGGCGGCGCGCCGCAATCAGACAAAGGTGGCGGTAATGTTTATCGATATGGACAGGTTCAAGAACATCAATGACACCCTGGGTCACCATACGGGGGATGCGTTGCTGGTGGAAATCGGTAATCGGCTGGATCAAAAAGTGCGGGAAAGCGACATCGTGGCACGTCTTGGCGGGGATGAATTTGTGGTGGTCCTCAGTGGTGTCGAGTCGACCCTCGCCGCAGGAGCGGTGGCGGCCGAGATCGTCAACTGCCTGGGCGAGGTATACACCATCGATGCCAAGGTGCTGCATATCACCTCAAGCATCGGTATCAGTATGTATCCGCTGGATGGAGAGGATGTGGAGACCCTGATGAAGCATGCCGATGCCGCGATGTATCATGCCAAGGACAAGGGGCGAAACAACTTTCAGTTCTTCACCGCAGCGATGAATATCGCCATCGAAGAGCGCATGATGCTTGAGACTGAGATGCGCCGGGCGATTGATCAGCGGGAATTTGAACTGCATTACCAACCCATTTGTGATGCCCGTGGAGAGTGGTGCAGCCTGGAAGCGCTACTGCGTTGGCGTCATCCTGGAAAAGGGCTGATTCTACCCAGTCAGTTCATACCGGTTGCAGAGGAGTCGCGTCTGATCATTCCCCTGGGGGAGTGGGTGATTGAAGAGGCTTGCCGTCAGAATGCCGAGTGGCAGGACAGTTATGGAATAGCATTGCCGGTATCGATCAATATATCAATGCATCAGCTCTATTCGATCGGACTGCATGACCAGGTGAGGGCCTTGCGGGACCACTATAACCTGAATGAGGGCAGTCTCAGGTTCGAGATCACCGAGTCCACCGCAATGGACAATCCGGAACTGGCTATTGAGCAACTGTGGCGGTTTCGCGATGCGGGTATCGAGTTGGCGATCGACGATTTCGGGACTGGCTATTCCTCCCTTGCCTACCTCAAGAAATTGCCGATCCACACCCTGAAACTGGACCGTACCTTCGTCGACGATATCAGCCGGGATGACAACGATGAGGCGATCAGCGCGGCCACCGTGGCGCTGGCCCATAACCTGGGATTGAATGTGGTGGCCGAAGGGGTGGAAACCGAAGCACAGCAGGATTTCCTGATTGCTCACGGCTGCGATTTTCTACAGGGATATCTCTACAGCCACCCTTTGCCCCCGGCCGAAGTCACCCGCTCATACCGGACACGATCCGAACAGATGAGCGGAGCTTGAAAACGCTCTAGGACAGGGTACCGTCGTCCAGGCGGCTGGATTCCAGCAGAAAGTCATAGCACAGCTCCCGGAGCTCATTATTGGCGCGCACCTTCATCGCGGCACGTGGATGCTGATTGAGGTGACCGCTGATTCCGTAGATGTCGTTGAAGCCCCATTCGATCTCCTTGCGAAGTGGTACGAACTGATCCTGAATGACCCGGTAAACAGGACGTACATCGAATTTGGGGTTTTTAAGAAAATTCAACAGTAATTCGAGATTGCAGTTACCGGCTCCCCGGCCGATCCCATTGACGGTCGCATCGAGAAGATTGACACCATCGATGATCGCCTGCTGGGTGTTGGAGAACGCCAGTTGCTGGTTGTTGTGGGCATGAAAACCAAGTTCCTTGCTTGGTGCGTGCTTTTTGTAGAGGTTCAGGTAATCCGTGACCTGCTCCGAATAGAACGCGCCGTAACTGTCTACCAGATAGAGATAGTCGAGTTCCGCGGTCTCCTCAACCTGGTTGAGGGCCTCAATCAGATCGGTGCGAATGGCTGCCGAACAGGCCATGATGTTGATTGTGGTTTCGTAACCGAGATCCTTGGATCGCTTGACCAGGTCCAGTCCTTTATCGATATCCGGTACATAGCAGGCCACCCGGGCCATGTCGAAGGGGCTCTGGTCGCGTGGCTTCAGGGCTTTCACATCAACCCTGCCGATGTCGAACATGACGGCCACCAGGGGGCGATGCTCCGTATCGTGGGAATCGATGACCTCTTTCAGATCGTCGTCGTCGCAGAAGTTCCACTTGCCATAGGCCTCACGGGTGTATTCATCGCTGACGGCGAGTTTTTTTCCCAATTCGAT
>JARRNW010000349.1:0-4261 GCA_037384565.1 Candidatus Thiodiazotropha sp. | reverse complement strand
GGGAATATTGTGGAGGGCTTCCGAGGCATCGAAATAGTCGGAAAACTTCACCCCCTCTTTCTCTTTACCAGCAATGACTTTGGAGACCAATAGCCCCTGCTCCCAGAGGTATTCACGCAGACTCCCCACCAGTTCGGCATCCTCGGCGAACCGCTCCATGAGTATCTGACGGGCACCCTCAAGGGCCGCTTCGGCATCCGCCACCCCCTTGTCCGCATCGATGTATTCGGCCGCCAGTTGCTGAGGATCCTGAGTGGGATCCTCGAACAGGCTCTGTGCCAGAGGCTCCAGGCCGGCTTCCCGGGCGATCTGCGCCTTGGTTCGGCGCTTGGGCTTGTAGGGAAGATAGAGATCCTCGAGGCGGGTCTTGGTATCCGCCGCCAGGATGGCGCCTTTCAACGCCTCGTCCAGCTTGCCCTGCTCCTCTATGGATTTGAGCACCGTCTCCCGGCGCTCCTCGAGCTCCCGCAGATAGATCAGCCGCTCACTGAGGTTGCGCAACTGGGTATCGTCCAGCCCTCCTGTCACCTCTTTGCGATAGCGGGCAATGAACGGAACCGTGGCCCCCTCATCCAGCAGTGTGATGGTGGCATCCACCTGTGGAACACGAACCTGTAGCTCTTCGGCAATACGACGGGAAATGGACATCGACAAGAAATCCTATGAAGTGTTTTCAGAGTGTGAACGATTTGAAGATCATGTGGACCGGGGGATTGATTTCCCCGGTCCACCAGGAGCCGCCCGGGGAATCAGTCGCCCCGACCGATGGCATAGTAACTGAAACCCGCAGCCTTGAGCCGGATCGGGTCGTAGATATTCCGACCATCGAAGATCACAGGGGCACTGAGAGACTGTTTGAGATGATCGAAATCGGGGCTGCGGAACACCTGCCACTCGGTGACTACGATCAACGCGTCCGCGCCCTGCAGGGTCGCGTCCTGGTCTTCGCAATAAACCAGATCGTCACGCTCGCCGTAGATCCGCTGACACTCCTCCATGGCTTCCGGATCATAGGCCTGGACCTTGGCTCCCGCGGCCCACAAGGCTTCCATCAACACCCGGCTCGAGGCCTCGCGCATGTCGTCGGTATTGGGTTTGAAGGAGAGCCCCCAAAGGGCGAAGGTCTTGCCCTTCACGTCCCCCTCGTAGTGACGCTGGATCTTGTCGAACAGCACCTGCTTCTGCCGGTAGTTGACCGCCTCTACCGCGCTGAGCAGTTCCGCGTTATATCCCACTTCACGGGCGGTGCGTTCCAGAGCCTTAACGTCCTTGGGAAAACAGGAGCCGCCGTAGCCGCATCCGGGATAGATGAAGGAGTAGCCGATGCGCGTATCCGCACCGATGCCCCGGCGCACCTCTTCGATGTCGGCGCCCAGACGCTCAGCCAGATTGGATAGCTCGTTCATGAAACTGATCTTGGTGGCAAGAATCGCGTTGGCTGCGTACTTGGTCAGCTCGGCGGAGCGGATATCCATGGCGACCAATCGGTCGTGATTACGGTTGAACGGGGCATAAAGTGCCCGCAGTAGCTCGGTGGTTCTGGGATTGTCAGTGCCGATGATGATCCGGTCGGGCTTCATGAAATCGTCGAGGGCCGCGCCTTCCTTGAGAAATTCCGGATTCGACACCACATCGAACTCCACCTGCTTACCCAGACCTTCCAGGGTCTGGTTGATCCGCGCACGAACTTTGTCCGCGGTACCCACAGGCACGGTGGACTTATCCACCACCACCCGGTACTCCTGCATGTTGTTGGCGATCGATTCGGCCACCGCCAGGACATACTGAAGGTCGGCGGAGCCATCCTCGTCGGGAGGAGTACCCACCGCGATGAACTGAAACAGACCATGAGACACCGCCTGCGCCACATCGGTGGTGAAACTCAACCGCCCGGCCTTGGCGTTGCGCGTCACCATCTCCTCGAGACCCGGCTCGTAGATGGGAATCTCACCCTGGTTGAGCATGTCGATTTTACGGCTGTCCACGTCCATGCAGACCACCTCGTTACCCACTTCGGCAAGACAGGCGCCGGTTACCAGTCCCACGTATCCCGAGCCAAATACAGTTACTTTCATTCTCAACCCTTATGAAACGATCATAAACAGGGCGCCATGATACTTGCTCGGGAGATTGGAAACCACACTATTACCCCCCTCCCTGTTGGTCCGGCACCCCATCGAGCAAATGCTGGATCAGTCGGTTCAACGCCTCGGATTCACCCTCCCAGGGTTTGATCACCGGCAGCACCTCGATCGCCACCTCCCCACGCTGGATCAGTGGTCTGAAAATATGCCCCTGAGCGCGCACCCCCCTGATCCGCAAGGGCACAATCGGTGATTGAGTGATCAGGGCCAGGCGCGCCGCCCCCGCCTTGATTTTCCTCGGTGGATCGCTGTCCAGATGGATCTTGCCGTGGGGAAACAGGGCCACCACCTCCCCCTCCCGCAGGGCCTTGAAGGCCTGACGCAGCGCCTTTTCCGGATTCGTGGCCCGATCCACCGGGATACAGCCCGCTCCACGGAACAGCCAGCGCAGACCAAACCGCTCATACTGTTCGCGGGCGATCATGAAGCGCAGGGGACGACGACTGGCGGCAACCATCAGCAACGGATCCAGACCGGAGATGTGGTTGGAGACCACCACCACCGCCCCCGTTTGTGGCAATGGCAGATTGACCGGGGGCATGCGGTGAAAATACCGGCAGTAGAGTCGGTTGAGGCCATCCAGCCGGTTCAGCCAGAAAGCCCCCCACTCGGCCCCCTGGGCGGACCGGCAGACCCGTTCTATCCACAGTATCAGTGATATACCACCCAGCAGCATGGCCAGATACACTGTTGTGGCGGCACTCATGATAGGGGTTCCGTGACTCCGAGAGGGGGTGATACTTCAGGATGTTCCATCGCGTGGCGAGCGGCCCCGTTACGATTTTGGTTTTCCCTTGCTGTAGACCTTGCGCTGAAACAGATCGGTGCGCCGGCTCACCAGCCGGTCCACGAACAGCAAACCATCGAGATGATCCACTTCGTGCTGCAGCGCCCGGGCCTCGAAGCCCTCCATGGCGAACTCCAACGCCTCCCCGGTGGAACTCTGAGCCCGCAGCTTGATGCGTTCCGCGCGGATCACGTTGCCGGTGTAGTCCGGCACGGACAAACAACCCTCGCGTCCCAGTTCAAAGCCGTCCCATTCGGTGATCTCGGGGTTAACCAGGATCATATGGCCATGGTTCGGCACCGGCTTACGGGTCGTGGAACAGTCGAGAATGATGATCCTCTGCCCGCGACCCACCTGGGGGGCGGCGATACCCACCGCGGCCGGACCCGCCTGACGGGTCTCCTCCAGATCATCGATGAATGCCAACAGTTCGGCATCGAAAACGCTGACCTCCTCCGCCACCTCTTTGAGACGCGGATCGGGCAGGGTGAGGATTTCCAAAATAGCCATGACTCGGAATCTATCGGATCAGTGTTAACAGGCCCTAACCAATGAGGGTCTCGATGGGTGAAACGTGGACATCGATGCCTTCGGTTCCAAGGGAAGCGAGGGCTGACTCGAGGGTCTCCAGGGTGGCATCCGCATATCCCTGGATGGTCATGATGTAGACCGGTTTGTCCGCATTTCCCACCACATCAGAGTCGAGTTCCAGAATATTGAAGCCACACCCGGCCAAGGCCCCGGTAACACTCGCCACGATCCCGGCCCGGTCCGCGCCGTTGACCCGCACCTGAAAGTTGGGGACTCGGTGCTGATGCAATCCTCCCTGCATGTCATCCAGGTGGTAACGCAGCCCCAGGTTTCCCGCCACCGGATCGATGACTTCGGACAGTCCAGCACCTTCCTTCTGCGCCCCCACCATCATCATGATGGTGAAATTGCCCCCCAGACGAATCATGGACGCCTCACCCAGGGTCACGCCCCCGCGATACAGGGCATCGGTCAGCTGAGCAACGATGCCGGGCTGATCCTCACCCACCAGAGTCAACATTTGCCAGTTCATGGTTTACCTCGGTTATTCGCACCGCGAAACGGGTCCAGCTTCAGGAGGTCCCTGACGGCGGATCCTCAAGCCAGATCAATGACGCCATCCGTCCGGTCACACCATCGCGCCGGTAGGAGAAGAAGCGTTCGCGGTCGGTCACTGTACAGTAATCCCCGCCACCAATGAACCCCACGCCGGCCCGGTTCAGGCGAAACCGGGCCAAGCGGTACAGATCGGCCCGCCAATGCCCCGGTTTCGAGGGCTGAAACGCCCCCTCATCACCCG
>JARRNW010000348.1:0-7518 GCA_037384565.1 Candidatus Thiodiazotropha sp. | reverse complement strand
TAGGCACTCTTGATGTTCAATAAAATTCGATAATAATTGTTATTTATTTCGTATTTTTCGAACTAATATAATCAATATGCTGAATTTCAAACACTTACGCTATTTCTGGGTGGTCGCGCGCGAAGGGGGCATCAGTCGCGCCAGTGAACGCCTGCACCTGACACCGCAAACCATCAGCGCACAACTGGGCCTGCTGGAGGATCAACTCGGGGTTGCACTCTACAACCGCAGCGGGCGTAACCTGGAACTCACGGATGTGGGCCGCCTGGTGCTGAGCTATGCAGATGAGATCTTCTCCCTGGGGGGAGAACTGGAGGATATGGTGCACAGCCTACCCACCGGTCGTCCCCTGCTGTTCCGGGTCGGTGTGGTGGATGTGCTGCCCAAATTGATCGCCCACCGCATCCTGCAACCAGCCCTACAGATGGAGGACAGCCTGAGGATCGTCTGTCGCGAGGCCGGCATCGACAATCTGCTCGCCGAACTGACGGTGCACCGACTCGACCTGGTGCTTGCGGACCGCCCCATCCCCCCTACCGTGAGCACCCGGGGATACAGTCACAAACTCGGGGAAAGCCCGGTGGGATTTTTCGCCAAGGCGTCGGTGACCGAACAACTGAAGGGGGCGTTTCCCCGCTGTCTCGAAGGTGCCCCGCTGCTGCTGCCAAGCAGCGGCAACCAGTTACGTTCGGGTATCGATCAATGGTTGGAGAAAAACCGCATTCACCCGCGCATCGTGGCCGAGTTCGACGACAGCGCCTTGATGAAGGTGTTCGGCCAGGAGGGCGCGGGGATCTTTATCGCACCCGCGGCCATTGAAACCGAAGTGGAGCGGCAGTACCAGGTCAAAGCCATTGGCCGCACCGACGAGATCAAGGAGCACTTCTACGCCATCTCCATCGAACGCAAAGTGACCCATCCCGTGGTTGCTGAGTTGTTGAAAAGTGCCCGGGAATCCCTGTTCCTGGCGGACAGCGCAACTCTGTCCTGATGCACAGGCTGATTCGTATTTTCAGTGTCACCGGTCACATAGCTAACCCCTGGCTACCTTGTCACAAGCCTGAACGGGTTATCAGCACTGTCCTCATCCGAACAGGCCAGGTACCTGGGGAAAACTGGGCAAAGGTGGAAAGCGGGACCAATCCGTGTGATGCATGAAACGATCCAAGATCCGTTCCGCCTCACGCCCAACGGCACCCGGCGACTCCTTGAGGGTTTGCTCAGCCGTAGCCACGGCCATATCGGCCAGATCCCGGGCATCGACCTTACCCAGCGTTTCGAGCGTCTGATCGATCCCGTCCCGGGTCAGCACGTCCCCCAGATCCGGTGTTGCGGCGATGACCGCGATATCCTGTGCGGACAGATCGAAAAGACCAGAATCCACGTAAGCATCCGGATGCGTTGCATAGGCGAAGGCCTTGAAGGCTTCTGGGTCCCGCTCCAACGCCGCAAAGGCCTCCGGATCATCGGCGCGTTTGTCTTCGATGGCCTGTTGCAATGCGTTCAGGGTACGATCCCGCCAGGCCAGCCCATCCGCGGAGAGATCGGTTTGATCCAGGGATGCGAATCGATGGGCGTATTTGTCACCATAGTCCATATAGTAGTCCGGCGGCTCCATTCCCGGGTTGCGGCGCCGGAAATCCTCAGCCCGTTCCTGGTAATAATCGAGTCCGGGTGAAACCGGTTGCGGTTGATTGGCATCGACTGAACCGACGCCTGCGTAACTTTGCGCGAAGGATTCGAGTTTCGTGGATGATTGTTTGAGTCTGTCTTCGGCCACCGACATATTCTTCAAACGGTCCTCCGTGGTTTGTTGCGCCTTGTCGAGGGGATGCTTCGAGTCAGTACGGATCGCCTGCCGGGTTGCACGAGGGGGTGTTGAATCAGTTTTCGGTTGTTTGGCGGAGGGGAGCGTTCTTGGCACGGAATCGATCGTCACAGCAGGTCACCTCACTTACTTCCTATGAGCGGCATTGCATTTGCTGCCAGTTTATCAACCCGCATCGCTCGATATCTCTTGTTGGATCACAGTTTTTTAACCCAGCTGACAAAAAAATTAAACATTGATTTTTTGCCCTTAACAGGCTCTTGAAAACGGGGGGCCGCTAACCCCTGAAACACGTATCAACTGATGGTCAGATGAATGACTCGATCTCATTCAGTATAAGGGGAGCGCTATAGCCGGCGGCCGATCAATTCCCATCCAACATTGCCTGGATCACACCATTCCAGGCCAGCGCCAGGTTGTTTCGGTTATAACCACCACCGCCCAGTGCGATCATGCGTCCATTGCAGATTTCGTTGGCGAGCAGAGTCAAGCGGTATGCGGCATGGGCGTGTGCAGCCGGGGTAAAAGCCATGTGGGTCAACGGATCACCCTTGATACTGTCCGCCCCCGCCTGGAGTATGATCAGCTCAGGTTTGCCCTTGCGAACAAAAGCCTCAACTGTGGGCCAGAGACGTTGGAACTGATCATCATTCGCCAGGGGTGGCAGCGGTATGTTCATTTTCATACCCTCGGCCTCGCCCTTTCCGGACTCTTCCGCGCTTCCGGTTCCAGGATAGAGAAAGCGCCCGTCTTCATGGATGTCGACGCAGATCAGGTCCGGATCGGATTCGTAGGCGTAGAACACCCCGTCACCGTGATGTGCGTCGATATCGACATAGGCAATCCGCCGGATCCCATGCAACTGTCTCAACGACTCGATCAATACGCCGATGTCGTTAAAAACACAGAAACCGGCCGCAGAATCCCGTCGCGCGTGGTGGAGACCGGCAATCGGCACGAACACCTTCGGAGGGTTGTCAGTAAGTATCTGCTCCATGCCATCCAGCACCGAGCCCACTACGGTGCAACCGGCCTCGAAGATACCCCGGAATGCAGGCGTGTCATCCGCATCGAGATAACCGTGCCCGGTTTTCGACTGAGCCCTGACCCGACTGACATACTCCTGGGTATGAAAGCGGGTCAAGGCCTCTTCCCGGCATTTCCGGGGCGCTGCGACATCGACCTTCTGATCAAGACCCTGTTTCAGGGTCTCCTGCCAGAAGGCCTGCAGACGATCCGTGCCGAAGGGATGTCCGTCAGCAAATCCGTAGGATCCCAGGGCTTCGCCAAAATAGACTGTGACAGAGTTACTGGTCATTGAGGTGTTGGGCTGATGAGATGCAGGCAAAGCATGTCGCTTCAATTCAAGTGTAGGCGATCCGACCATCTATGAGAAAAAGCCGGTGTCCATAGCCAGTTGCGCAGGACGAGGTCCTGGATCCGAAGATTGTCACTTCAGGGCGATGTGGAACTCAGCGGAGTGCTACCCAGGCCACCCCTGTGACCGTCTGGTCGTATATTGGGCGGGCGGAAACCAGACCTGCGACGATGTCGACAAGGATAATCAAGGCGACTTCGACCCCCTGCTCTCAAACTACGTCGACCGTGGATTCATTGCCGCTTGCGCCCAACCCTTCACCACAGAGGATGCGGGCGGCGCCTACCCCTATTATCGGGAGTGGGACCGTATGAACTACCTGATGCAGCAATTGCGCACCGATCTCGCCGAGATCTGGGATGGCAGCTATCTGCTGATCGCGGGTGCCAGCCACGGAGGTACCGCGCCGATGGTCATGATCGCAAGCCATCGTGCACTTAAGGACTATGCCGATGTTTGGACTGGCACTACACATACGGCTGTCATCATGTTTGATGGGATTTCCAATCCCCGCACCCTGGAAGAGTGGGCAGGCAATCAAGCCTCTGGCTCAGGCTGCGGCTTCCTGCACAGTCGCTGGGTGGGTCGATATGGTGATGGTTCACCCCTACTTCACTCCTGTGCGAATGACGCCTGCTACTGTTCGACACCCACTCACCGGGATGACTGGGCTTTGGATACCCTAACACCTGGCACCGTCGATCCGACCAGTCCCTATTCCTGCACCGACTTCACTCAGAACGCAAAACAAACGCTTTATCGATTCGTCAGTTGCTCGGGCACTTCCGGCGCCACTGCCTGCAGTACACTAAACGGTGACATTGTTCCCAATGAACAACAATCCGAACTGTATAACGCACTAAAGGGTTGCAACGACATCACGGTAAGTTATGTCCGTTACGATTGTCCGCATATCTATTGCGGCGGATTTAACACAAGTTCCAACTGCGGAGGGGACGATGCGATCGCCTGGATACAGGAAAATGGATGGTAATCTTCAACTAAGACAATGCCATTCCAGCCCATCATAAATGGTACGCCTGGGCGATACACCTACTTCAAGCATCGGATTAGTAATGCTGTCGCCGAGGGGCTGAACTCAAAGATACAAACCGTCAAGGCAAACGCCAGAGGTTATCGATCATTCGAAGGCTTTAGAAACAGTATTCTGTTTTATTGTGGCGGCTTGGACATGAGGCCTTGAGGGGTGACACAAATCTGCGAAGAACCAACAATATTAACTATCCCAAACTGACCAGCCGTCCTACGAAACGACCAAAAATATGGCTGCTTTACCATTCCCTTAATACTATCCAACACCCCATTAGTATCTGCACTTTCATACACCTCTTCAAGATAGCTGCCTTCAACAACGTCGAAAGATACATCAAAGCCGCCAAAAACGTCATCAACCCGAATCAACAAGTAGTAACTATTTTCCCACTCGAATATATATTCGAGCCCCCTCGTTAGATGCAAGATAATTCGCAGCATCAATCTCTTTTTCTAACGGTTTAAATTTCTTGCTTTATGCTACTTTTCCACGCCCAAAAAACTTGCTAATAATTGACTTGGAAAACGGCTTAACAATACCAGGAGTAAGTGATGCAATAATCCCCCAACCGAATGAGCCTGCGGTCGGCTCATCGCTATCCAGTCTACTGTTTATCAGGTTCCACCCGGTATCAACCTGCAGATTGCTAAGTTCCATCCGGATATTATTGGCAACACCAAACTCCACCAACCCGAACTGCCCACTCGGATCAGTGACGCTTGCCGGATCGGCATTAGCGTAAAGATATTTATGAAGCGTGATGGGATCACTGTTGTTACCCATCCAAGTATCTTGTTGGGTAAATCTTCCTTGGCTCGGATCGCAGTATCTCGCTCTCAGATAATACTGGTTTAGTGCGTTGTCGAACTGCTCTCCGGCAAATAGTTAACCCGACGCGGCTTCTCAGCGCATCGTAGTTTTTCTCTAAGGCATTCAAAGTGTTAAAGAGCGGTTTTGGCTAATGCACTCCACTATAGTAATAATTTTGCCCTAATGCACTTTTTTGTTTAACACGGCAAAAACCCTAAAGAACAGATTGTCCGTTCTACCAACCACATTCAAGTCAGCTGATCTTGTGTTATATTGTGTACATACCAACACATCGAGATAGACCATGACTCAGTCTGCAACCATGACCATCCGCTTGGATCCCGAGCTCAAGACCCGCTTGGATAAACTGGCCGCCGCCACTCACCGCAGCAAGTCTTTCCTGGCTTCTGAGGCTGTTCGGGAGTTTATTGAGCTCAACGAGTGGCAGATTCAGGAGATCAAGACAGCGCTCAAGGAAGCAGACGATGGTGATTTCGCCACTCCGGAAGAAGAAGCCGCCATCTTCAACAAGTGGCGCACTCATGCAGATTAAATGGTTGCGTAAAGCATTAAAAAACTTGGATGACGAGGCAGAGTTCATAGCCCAAGACGATCCCCAAACCGCCCGGCTGGTCGTGCAGCGGATTCAACGCGCAATATCTTTGCTCAGCGATAATCCAGCACTCGGACACCCCGGCCGAGTACCGGGAACTCGTGAACTGCTCGTACCCAAGACTCGTTATATTATCCCCTACCGAGTACGCCCCCGCCTGCAACGCATAGAGATTCTACGCGTCTTTCATACCTCACATAAACCACCTAAGCGCTGGTAAATAAGATTTTTCCTTTTAGCTGCTAGGGATGGAGGATTAAAGGGAAGCCCGAAGGCTCCCCGATTGCGGTTTACCAAGGCACCAGCTTATGCTGATAATCACGTTTAATAACCCGCACATACTCCTGCCACTCGTCATCAAGCCGGTCCCAGGCCGCCACCGCATCCGGATAGCTGGCCGGTAAGAACTCCACGCGGTTCAACACGAACGCGGCGGCGATCCGCTCGCCGGTACTGGCCCCGCTGTTGCCGGTGGTTGCCAGACAGTTGGCCACTTCGATGATTTTGGTGATTTCCCAGGGCAGTTGGTTTTCCATGATGTTTTCTCCTGTTGTGCTTGTTTGCCCCTCTCGATCAGCATCGCGCGCAGCTCCGTCAAGGCTGCGTAGTGAGGCACGAACGGAGCACCCGTAGGGCTTGGCCTTGACGGAGTGAGCACGGTGCTAACCTGATGAGGGCAAGCGAGCACAACCTCTTGATGACTCGCCTAACCTGTCTGGGGGAACCCCCTGGGGGCGCGACTGCAGGGATGCAGGCGGTAGAGCGACGCAGGAGCCAAAGCCGAGACGGGAGGGCGGCAGCTAAAAGGCGGAACGGAAGCAGCAGACGTGATACGACCACCGCGCCAGCCCGGTGCGGCGCTTGCTCCACTGTGCAACAGGCATGATTCAGGCCAGGGATGGCTGGCGCGCTTGTTGCCCAGTGATGCCAAGCGCCGTGACGGGCGGTCCGAGAGGGGCTAAGGTGTGTCGCCGGGGAAGCGGTCTTCTACGGATTCCAGTAAGCGTTTGCCGTGGATAACCGCCAGGATATGCAACGCTTCAGGTTGGATCTCGTAGATCACACGATAACTGTAAACGAAGCGTTCACGGATATTCTGCTGGCCCAGTTCGGGCGAAGCGTTCACGGATACTCTGCTGGCCCAGTTCGGGGACGACTCGGCCCAGGTGGGGTTAGTCCGGCAACAGATCGCTTGCCGCGAACAGCGCCTCGACCACCCGTTGCGCATAGTGAGGCGAGTCCCGGTGGATGTATTCGGCGATTTCGTCGATATCATCCAGTGCCGCATCGGACCAGATCAGTCTTAGGGTTTCAGCCATTTGCCCTGCCTGTAAGCATATCAGGGTCTTGCTCGATCTTCGCGCTCTTCATACCTATCCTCCTTTTCACGTTTCAACCCTCTCGGGTGGGTCGCCGCATGCACCGCCCTCAGTTTCTCCACCGAGACCCGGGTATAAACCTGCGTGCTACTGATGTCCCCGTGGCCTAGCATCGCTTGGATAAAGCGGATGTCGGCCCCGTTCTCCAGCATGTGGGTCGCCATCGCGTGGCGGAACAGGTGGCAGCTCCCGATCACTTCGATGCCTGCCTGTTTCAGGTAGCCTTTGACCAGCCGTCCCAGGTGGCCCCCGTCGAACGGCTCGCCGTAGTCGGTGATAACGAGATGGTCGTCATCGAGCGGACTTGTCAGCTCGTCCCGAGCTTCGTCCAGGTAACGTTCCAACCAGGCCTGTGCCGTCCCTCCCAGCGGCAGGTTGCGGTCCTTGTTGCCCTTGCCGCCTCGGATCGCCAGGATGCCCCGTTTGAGGTCCACATCGTAGGGCTTGAGGTTCGCC
>JARRNW010000347.1:0-4265 GCA_037384565.1 Candidatus Thiodiazotropha sp. | reverse complement strand
AATAAGATCAGCAGTCTGGAAATCACCCCGGATGACGATAGCTTCAATGCCTCGCTGAATAACCGGGAGGTGGAAATCCGTAGCAATCAACTTAGCGGTACGATCGAGAATTCCCTTTACCTGGCCGCTAAGAAAGCCGGGCTTTCGGAAAAGTTGATCATGCAACTTGCCGACATCTTCGGTTGGGATGTGGATTTCGCACTCGAGATCCGCTCTGGCGACCGATTTACCGTAATTTCTCAGGAAGACTACCTGGACGGCGAAAAACTCAAGGACGGCCCCATACTGGCTGCGGAATTCGTCAATCAGGGCAAAACATACCGTGCGATACGCTATACCGACGAAACCGGTCATACCGACTATTACACGCCGGAAGGCCGCAGTATGCGTAAGGCTTTTTTAAGGGCTCCGGTCGATTTCAGAAGAATTTCATCCAAGTTCACTCAGGAGCGCTGGCACCCGGTGCTTGGCAAAAAACGCCCCCACCGAGGAGTGGACTATGCCGCTAAAACCGGCACACCGATCAAGGCGGCTGGCGACGGGAAAGTCATTTTCCGCGGTAAGAAGGGCGGTTATGGAAACACGGTCATCATCCAGCATGGCCAGACTTACACCACGCTGTATGGACATATGTCCAAATTCAACAAATCGGCAAAAAGAGGCAGCAGAGTCAAACAGGGCCAGGTTATCGGATATGTCGGACAGACAGGATTGGCAACTGGCCCTCATCTGCATTATGAATTCCGTGTCAACGGTGTTCACCGTAATCCGTTGACCGTAAAACTGCCTGCGGCCGAACCCATTGCAGAGAAATACCGGGACGATTTTATCGTCAAATCACAACCATTGATTTCCAAACTCGAATTGATCAACCGTACCATCGTTGCCAATGCCCAGTAGGCAGATCTACATCGGGTTGATCTCCGGCACATCCCTGGACGGGGTCGACGCCGTCGTCGTGCGGTTCGAGGGTGATCATCCTCATCTTCTCGCGTCTCACCATGAACCCTACCCGGCAGGCCTCAAACAGGAGATTCGCGCCCTCTGTCTTCCCGGTTACAACGAAATCGACCGCTTGGGACGGCTGGACCGCTTAGTTGCCGAGGTTTTTGCTAATGCGGCCCAGTGCGCCTTGGATTCGAGTGGATTGGCCAGGGAGGCTGTCGTGGCAATCGGTTGTCATGGGCAGACCGTTCGTCACCGTCCAGAGCAGACACCCTCATTCACACTCCAGATTTGCGACCCGAACACCCTGGTGGAGATGACCGGAATCACTACGGTTGCAGATTTCCGTCGGCGTGACATGGCGGCCGGCGGGCAGGGCGCCCCCCTTGTACCGGCATATCATAAAGCACTGTTTCAGCAGGAAGGGAAATCTACAATTGTCTTGAATCTCGGCGGCATCGCCAATATCACATGCCTTCCCGCTGACGGCTCCCTGCCGATTAAGGGTTATGACACAGGACCAGCGAACACCCTGCTGGATAGTTGGGCTGAGCGACATACTGGAACCTGTTTCGATGATCGCGGCACTTGGGCCCGTAGCGGGACAATTCATCCACGATTGCTGGATAGATTACTCGATGAGACCTATTTCCGACTCCCCGGTCCGAAAAGCACAGGAACCGAAACCTTCAATCTCAACTGGTTATCGGTAAAACTGGGAGACCTTAAAATATCAGCGGCTGATGTTCAGGCAACCCTTGTAGAGCTAACTGTACAGACGGTCGCGGATGCGATCGTGCGGGAAGGGTTTGGCTCCGCGCAGTTGTTGATATGTGGCGGGGGCGTGCACAACGACTATCTGTTGGAACGTCTCGCCCTGCAACTGGAAGGATGCCACCTATCCTCGACTCAGGCTTACGGCGTCGAACCTGATTGGGTCGAGGCGATTACCTTCGCATGGCTGGCTAAACGGACTTTATCGGGTCTGAGTGGCAATTTACCTTCGGTGACGGGCGCAACTAAAGATCTGATCCTGGGAGGTATCTATCCAACAACCTGAAGTGTTTCCTCAATCATCCACGACCCGCGCGGATGTCCACTCGTCATCCAGCATCGATTGCTCAAATACTATGGACCGATTGCGCCCCAACTTTTTTGCCCGATAGAGTGCCCGGTCAGCAGATTCCAACAGGCACTCGGGCGTGTTTTCCTGACACTGCTCCACAGACGCCAAACCAATGCTCACCGTAACGAGAACATCATCGATCATAAGATTCGTCACGGCTTGGCGGATATTCTCCGCGATTTTCTCACCATCCTCGAGCCCCGTATCCTTGAGTAACACGGTGAACTCTTCACCCCCATACCGGAATGCATGATCGGTTTTGCGCAGTCTCTTTTTCAGCAAACTACCGAAAGATCGTAGCAATCTATCGCCCGTGACATGGCCATGCGTATCATTCAATTGTTTGAAATAGTCAAAATCTAGCATCAACAGTGTCAATGAGGTGCCATTGTGCAAAACATCGGATACGGATTGCGCCAAAACATCGCCCAGAGATCTACGATTCAGTAGCCCGGTCAACTCGTCTATACGTGACATCGCTTCCAGATAGGATTCTCTGCGTTTTTGAGCGGTCACATCCCGTAGCAATGCCACCATACCCAGAACTCCCCCATTTTTCGTGTGTATCCTTGATGCCATAAGCCCAATAAAGCGTTCGCCATATTGTACGGTTTCATGAAAATGCGGGTCATCGTGCTCAACCAATTGCCTGATCACCTCAGGATCATCAACGAGTCCCTCGAATCCGATATCTGCAATTTCCTCGGATGAACGTTCCAGCAGGGTTTCTGCGGCATGATTCACTAAAACGACGTCACCCTCCTGATTGGTCACAACCATCCCTTCTCCGGCGTTCAGAATGATCGTTGTCAGTTTATCCTGCTCCATTTCCAAACCGGTATAGGTTTCACGAAGCCGTCCAACCATCGTATTGAATGATCGCGCCATCCTCCCCAGTTCATCCTCACTCGATTCCGGCACACGATATGCCAGATCGCCTTGTTCGACCTGGAACATCGCCTGAGTCAACCGACGAATGGGCGCAATCACAACCTTATGCAAAAACATGTAGGTGAAGATGAGATACAACAACAGCACGACTGCCAACACGAGGATCGCCTCATTTCGGTTCTGCGCTATCGTCCGTTCCGCTCTTTGCAGTGAAGTCACGATACGGGCAAAGCCCAGTACGCGTTTTTCGTTACCGTGGCATCGCCAGCACACTCGGGAATTTTCAATAGGCATGACGACGGTATATAGGCTCCGATCCTTATCGAGAAACCTATCAGGTTGGGCGTTATCGATGATTTGTTTGAGTAACGGGTCCCCTGAATCATAGAGACGGTTTTCCTTAATCACGTTTCTCAGGGAAAATACTTCCCTACCCAGCCTCTGGTTTACCTCACCGATGGTTCGATTATCCAGGAAGGCTTCCATACCATCGGGCCGAACGAAGCGAAATTCCTCCAACTCCAGGATCGCCTTAACATCAGACGCGTAGCGTCTCGCGGCGATGGCCGTTCCGGTTCCCATAATCGCCTCAAGGCCGGCAACGATTGTGGAAACCATTCGTTGTGTTACCTGTTGATGCTCTTTGAAAACAAGCCTCTGCTGACTCTGTGTATAGAAGATCACCAACCCAGCAAGAAAAGCCGCAGCCGCGATACCGACGACCATGAGAATTTTCGCGCCAACGCTTTTCTTAAACATAGGTTTTCATATCCAGACGTGATCGTATCAGGGAGAGTGCAGATCACGCTCAGGTTCCAATCAGTTGTTGTAATTAATAAGCACCGTTCCGGCTACCTTAATGCTCTAGTGTAGTGTATCTTCCCGAGTTCAGTGTCCCAACGACCTTCTCCCAACAGGGTACCATTGCCAATTATTAACCCGACACCTAAATATGCCATGTTCAGAACTTGCTTGTAGCCCCTATCAATATAATTCTAAAGGCACACTTCGGCTAAACAGGGCATATTTAGGTGCCGGGTTAACAATCAACATTGAATAAGGCACAGTTACCGAATCAAGGCGCAGAAGTGTTGTCTACTAGAAGAATATGCACACTGTGGCCTTTTGATCGGCCAGACCCGAGAGTATCGTCAGAAATAGAATCCCATGTTTACCCTTTACTTTCTGTTGTCCAAGACAACAACTTATCCCAGGAGCTTTTTATGAATCACAAACCGATCATTTGCTGTCTTGTTGCCGGGCTGGTTACGCTTCAGGCATGTACCACGGTTAATCCCTATAC
>JARRNW010000346.1:0-7022 GCA_037384565.1 Candidatus Thiodiazotropha sp. | reverse complement strand
CGGCCAGGTATGATCAGCGAGCTGGCCACCTCCGAGGAGGTTGCCTTCCGGGTGCAGTTCGATGGCATGCCACCGGCACCGGAACTGCGCTATTGGCGCGGCCTGGTCATCTGGGACACAGACGGTTTCAGCTGGTTCAACCAGACGGGCAGTCCATTCTGGAAACAGACTCAGGATACAGACACCCCGCTCATACACTACGAGGTCTTTCTAGAAGTCCATCAACAGCCTTGGCTCTACAGTCTCGATCTTCCCTTGAACAGTCCACCCCAGGCCGTATTGACCGGAGATCGGCAGTTGCTAACTCGCAGATCGGTAAACCACCCGATCAACTACCGACTTGTTTCATCCACCGATCAGCACGATCATCGAATTACCCCCAATCTGCGCCAGCGCGCGTTAACACTGCCCGAGAATGTCACTCAACGGGAAATCGACCTGGCAATGAAATGGAAGCAGTCTGCGGGCAGTGATGTTGAGTTGGTGCAAAATGCCCTCGATCATTTTCACAATCAACCCTTCGTCTACACCCTTACACCTCCTCTCTATCCGGAGAATCCGATTGACGAATTCCTGTTCGATGGTCGGGAGGGGTTTTGCGAACACTATGCTACCGCTTTCACCCAGCTGATGCGCCTGGCCGGTATCCCATCCCGTTTGATCCTTGGTTATCAAGGGGGGGAATACAACGAACTCGGTGACTATTTCATCATTCGTCAGAGCGATGCTCACGCCTGGTCCGAGGTATGGCTTGAAGGGCGTGGCTGGATACGCGTCGATCCCACCGCAGCGGTGGCGCCGGAGCGTATTCGCTATCCGATACTCATCTGACGCTTTTCCTGGATAATGCCAACGTACAGTGGCGTCGCTGGATCGTGGGATACAGTCGCGAGCATCAGTTCAGTCTAATGCGCGAATTCGGCTTTCAGAATCTGAGCCATCTCGAATGGGGATTGATGGTGGCGGGGTTTATCGGGGTGATCCTGCTAAGTGTGGCCTTTAGCCTGATGAGCAAGGGTCGGCATAAGCGCCCTCAGGTGGTCCAGGCCTATGAGCGATTCTGTCAAAGACTCGCACGGATAGGCATCAATCGGACACCCCAGGAAGGTCCCTTGGATTATGCCCGACGCGCCAGCCGGGAGCGGCCGGATCTCTCAGCACCGATCAGTCGCATCACATCCTGCTATATCCAGTTGCGCTATGGGCCGGACAACAATACCTCTCAACTGCATCATCTGCAGCAGGAGGTCCGGGCCTTCCATCCCGGACGCTCACGGCGTCGGCTCTGAATTCAGGCTTAACCGTGAAGTATGGTATAGAGCCGGTCCTTGAGCAGTAGGCGGCGCTTTTTCATCTCTTCCATGTGAAAATCAGAGATCGGTGTACTCAACTCTTCCAGGCTGCGTATTTGCGCATCCAGCCAATCGTACTCGTCCATCAGATTATGAAAAACCTCATTACTTTCGCGTAGCTCAGCGATCTTTCCCTCGTATTCAGGAAATTCGTTCAGCAGATCGTGCGATTCACCCAGCATTGTGGTTACCTCCCATTTAGAACGGCTGAGTATATTCCAACACAGGTCGATACATAATTACCAAGCTTATCCATCGAATAGATCATAATAAATACGAAATATACTCGACCATAGGAATAGATAAAATTCACCGCAAATAGACGCGACTGACCGGACGCGCTACTTACCGATGCAAAAACTGGAAAAAATGCGTCCCAGCAGATCATCGGATGTGAATTCTCCGGTGATTTCACCAAGTGCCTGCTGGGCCAGGCGCAGATCTTCCGCAAGCAGTTCACCCGCATGATTCTGTAACAGGCTCTTCTTACCGTGATCCAGATGCTGCTGCGCTGATTCCAATGCCACGAGATGACGTCTCCGGGCAAGAAACTCCCCTTGCTCCTGACCTTGATACCCGGCGCATTGCTTGAGATGTGTTCTGAGCAATTCGACACCCAAGCCGGATTTTGCCGACAGGGCCACCTCTGGAACCTCATCCGAGGTTTGAATCCCAGACGGTTTTCCCGAACAATCAATTTTATTGCGAATCAAGGTCACCGGAATGCCTTCGGGCAGGGTCGAACGATCGAACGCCAGATGATCGGGGTCACTTTGATCGTCGAATACCCAAAGTACACGATCCGCCTGTTGCATCTGTCGGCGGGCGCGTCGAATCCCTTCTTCCTCCACTGGATCCCGGCTTTCGCGCAATCCCGCGGTATCGATGATGTGAAGCGGAATACCATCGATGTTGATACGCTCACGCAGCAGATCCCGGGTGGTACCCGGTATCTCCGTAACGATCGCGGCATCGGTACCGGCGAGGGCATTGAGCAGACTCGATTTCCCCGCATTCGGTCTGCCTGCGATCACCAGGGTCAGGCCGTCTCGGAGAAGCCGACCGCTGTGGGCCGATTTCACGGTTTCTTCCACGGATTCGATGATTTCGAACAGATGCTGGCTTACATGACCATCATTGAGAAAGTCGATCTCCTCTTCCGGAAAATCGATAGCGGCCTCTACATACAGACGCAAACTGATCAGCTGCTCCACCAGTGCGTCGATACGTTGTGAAAAGACTCCCTGCAAGGTTCGGCTGGCGAGCCGCGCCGCGGCCTGGCTCTCAGCATCGATCAGGTCCGCGATGGCCTCCGCCTGAAGCAGATCAAGCTTGTTATTGAGGAAAGCCCGTTCACTGAACTCCCCCGAGCGGGCAATCCGTGCACCGCAACTGACCACGGCCTGGAGCAGTAGATCCATCACCACTGGACCACCGTGTCCCTGCAGTTCCAGAACATCTTCACCCGTAAAAGAGTGGGGTGCCGGAAAGAACAGAGCAATACCCTGATCGATGATTTCACCCCCATCAGGCGTGCGGAACACCGCCAATCTGGCCACCCTGGGCGATGGCAGACTGCCTATGAGTTTTTTACTGATTTGACGACTCAGGGGCCCGCTGATCCTCACGATGCCCACGCCACCCCGACCGGGCGGGGTGGCGATGGCGGCAATGGTATCAAGTGACGTCACGGACGTCTTCTCGGTCAGGAGGCGGAGTCCTGCGCGATCTTGCGCGTGATGTACCACTGCTGGGTGATGGAGATCAGATTATTGACCACCCAGTAGAGCACCAGTCCAGCAGGAAAAAAGGCAAAAAAGACGGTGAACACAAAGGGCAGGCTCATCATGATCTTCGCCTGCATCGGATCCGGTGGCGCCGGGTTGAGTTTCTGCTGAATGAACATGGAGACACCCATGATCAAAGGCAGAATGAAGTAGGGATCCTTGTCGGAAAGGCTGTGGATCCAGAGGATCCATGGGGCCTGACGCATCTCGACGGTTTCGAGCAGCACCCAGTAGAGCGCGATGAAGACTGGAATCTGCACCAGGATCGGCAAACAGCCACCTAGGGGATTGATCTTCTCTTTCTTATACAACTCCATCATCGCGGCCTGAACCCGCTGTTTGTCATCCCCGTAACGATCTTTGATCGCCTGCATTCGGGGTGTCACCTTGCGCATATTCGCCATGGAGCGGTAACTGGTTTCGGAAAGCTTGAAAAAAGCCGCCTTGAGTAGAATCGTCAGAATGATGATCGACCAGCCCCAGTTGCCCACCAAGTTGTGAATGGTCTTCATCAACCAGAAAATTGGTTTGGCGATAACCGTCAGCCAGCCATAGTCAACGGTCAGTTCCAGACCCGGGGCGATCTTCTCCAACTGATCCTGTAATTTCGGCCCCACATAGAGTTCCCGACCCAGGGTGAGGGATTCCCCCTTATTCACGGTTACGGAAGGCGAATAACTGCCGATCAGATAACGTCCCCCACTTAAGGCGTTGGTGTAGAAATGCTCCACCTGCTGCGCCGGGGGTATCCAGGCAGAGAGAAAATAGTGCTGAATCATCGCCACCCAGCCCTGATCGGAATCCACGCTCAAGGTCTGTTTGGCCATTTTGTCGAAATCGACCTTTTCGTATTTATCCTTGGGTGTGTAGTAAACACCGCCGGTATAGGTATAGGTCGTATAACCCTTACTCTCATCCTTGGGTTCCACCCGCTGCAACTGACCATAATCACGCGCCGCCCAGCTCGAAGCGGATTGGTTATCGATCAGGTAGCGTACTTCGATAAGATAACTGCCACGCCGGAATATCAGTTGCTTGGTGACTTTGACACCGGTACCACTGTTCCAGGAGAGGGGAACCACAAGTTCATCGATCCCGTCCTGGAGCTTGTAGTCATACTGCTCGGCCGTGTAGATCGAATCGTGGTCCGGTGCACTGCCTTTGTCCACACCGATCAGACCCGATTGAGCGATGTACAGATGATCGGAGTTCGGATTGAACAACTCGACCTTGACATCCGGGGTATCCATAGCCTGGGGATAATTCTCCAACAGGGCCATCTGAACCGTACCACCCTGAGTCGAGATCTGCACGTTCAGAAGATCCGTGCTGACCCTCACGACCCCGGCCTTGAGTGATTTCGCTACCTTCGGTGACTCTGTCCCCGCGACTGAAGGGGCAGGAATGTCCTGTGGGGTATTCACAGCGGGAATCCCATCCTGCTGCTCGGCACCGTTCGGAGCGATGGTTTCCCCGGCTGCCTCAGCGGTCTTTGGGGTCGCGTCAGGACCGTAGTCCTGTTGCCAGGCTTGGTAGATCATCAGGCCCAGAAAGGCCAGGGTAAAAAAGAGAATCAGGCGTAGATTATCCATTGAACTGCTTTTTTTGGGGTTCCGGTACCGGGTCAACCCCGCCTTCATGCCAGGGATGACAGCGGGAAACACGTTTCAGTGAAAGCCACAGACCCCGCAGCGCACCGTGTTTTTCAATTGCTTCCAGGGAATAGGCGGAGCAACTGGGATAGAAACGGCAGTGCTGGCCAACGAAGGGGCTCAGTAAAATTTGGTAGAGCCTGATCAAAAAGATCATTATTTGGCGCATCGTTTGAGTATCCTCCGCCAGTGGGAAACAAACCATCACCGGAGCGATGCCCACGATCAAAAACCCGACGGTATTCGTCGGGTTTCAGCAGTCTGCGGCTCTTGGGGAAGGCCTCAGCGGATATCGGCAAGGAGCAATAGCTCAGAGCGCGAGTCGGGCACGTCCCTTGGCACGACGTGCCTTCAACACCTTGCGGCCATGTCGGGTGGCCATACGGGCGCGAAAACCATGAGTACGGGCTCTTTTGAGATTGCTGGGTTGAAAGGTTCTTTTCATAGCTGTGTACCGGTAGATCCGTCAAATTTGATGGACGAAAAAAGACGCGTAGACTAGTCGCAAACACCCAGCCTTGTCAATAGATAAGCAGTGGCTTCCCAAGCTCTAAAAAAACTGTTTCTGACTGTGGATAACTCTCATCGGCGGGAGTAGACTTGGCAGTTCGAATCTGCCCGATAGAGGCAATCAACGACACAAGAGCCCGGAATCTTCCGGGACAACCCCCTGGCAACAACAGGGCGGACCCTACAACGCTTTTGATCTCGCACGGACGATTGAACTGCAATCGTCAGGGATGCTTTGACGCCACCGTGTGGCCATAAAAAATATCCGTAAGATCAGAGAGTTGAGAGCAAATTACATTTAACCTGCAGCCATCGGGACTCAACCGAACAAGACGGTCCCCGGAGAGTGAGACATTGGACCTTTGGCAACGCTGTTCAGAACACCTGGAACAAGTACTCTCACCCCAGCAATACAACACCTGGATCAGACCTCTGCAGGTGATCGAAGAACACCAGCACATCAAGCTTCTGGCACCCAATCGATTTGTTCTCGACTGGGTCAAGAACAACTATCTGGAGTCGATTCAACACCACATTGACCAGATCTGTGAGCAACAGGCCCCTTGTGTCATGCTTGAAATCGGGAGCCGCAAACGTACTCCACCCAAACAGACGGCCACACCTCTGCAACCGATCACCGTGGTACCGGATACTGAGCACCGGTCATCCATCGAGAGCAACCTCAATCCAAGCTTCGTCTTTGATACCTTTGTCGAAGGTAAATCGAATCAAATCGCACGGGCTGCTTCAATGCAGATCGGGGAAAATCCCGGTCGCGCCTATAACCCACTGTTCATCTATGGTGGCGTCGGACTCGGCAAAACCCATCTCATGCACGCCGTGGGCAACATGATGCTCAGGCGCAGTCCGAAAGCTCGGGTGCTATACCTGCACTCAGAGCGGTTCGTCGCGGAAATGGTCAAGGCCCTGCAACACAATACGATCGACCAGTTCAAAAAGAAATACCGGTCCCTTAACGCCTTGCTCATCGACGACATTCAGTTTTTTGCCGGTAAGGAGCGCTCTCAGGAAGAGTTCTTCCACACCTTCAATGCCCTGTTCGAATCCCAGCAGCAGATCATTCTCTCAAGCGATCGCTTTCCAAAGGAGGTTAGTGGACTCGAAGAACGATTGAAATCCCGCTTCGGTTGGGGCTTGACCGTCGCCATAGAACCACCGGATCTGGAAACCCGAGTCGCTATCCTGAAGAGCAAGGCCATTCAACTCAATGCGCAACTCCCTAACGAAGTTGCCTTCTTCATGGGCAAACGCATACGCTCCAATATCCGTGAACTCGAAGGCGCCCTGAGGCGTGTGATCGCCAATGCCACTTTTACCGGCCGCGAGATCAACCTGGATTTCGCCAAGAATGCGCTACGCGACATGCTCGCGGCCCATGACAAACAGATCACCATTGAGAACATCCAGAAGACCGTTGCCGAATATTTCCAGATACGCACCTCGGATCTCGTATCATCAAAACGCAGTCGTTCCATCGCACGTCCGAGACAGATCGCCATGACACTGGCTAAGGAGCTTACCAACCACAGTCTACCCGAGATCGGCAACGCTTTCGGTGGAAGGGACCACACCACCGTGATTCATGCAAACCGGAAGGTAAAAGAGTTGCGGGAGAGTGATCCACGAATTTCCGAGGACTATTCAAACCTGTTGAGGACCCTGAGCAGTTAATGTGGATAAAATGTTGAAAAATTCGGGTA
>JARRNW010000345.1:0-5275 GCA_037384565.1 Candidatus Thiodiazotropha sp. | reverse complement strand
AACAAGGTGTTGGAAACGTTGTATTCCCGAAAACCGGTATTAACCACTGAGATCGGTAATGAAGGTATCGATGCCGTACATGGAGAGCATGTCTATATCTGTGATTCCGCGGATGACTATCTGGGTACCATCGGGGAGATTTTGGGTGCCGAACACCAGGGCAGGGAAATCGGTGAGCGGGCGCGCCGGTATGTGGAAGAGAACTTTTCCTGGAAAGGTGTGTTGGGGAAATTCGAGCAGTTTATCCTCTGAGGGCTGCATGAATTGAGAGAGTCCCGGGCAGGGCCCCCTTGAGGCGTGCTCCAAGGGGATCCTGCGGGTGTCGCCGCCGGCCAATATGGCTGACGCCTTGCCGAATCAAAGGGATAAGGCGCCTTTCATCAGTGACGCCACGGCCTCTCCCCCTGCGGACTGGAGGTAGTCAAGAATGATCGGCATGAATTGGCCTACCATGTTTGAGTCCATTCCAAGGTTGTTGAATACCGAGGCGAGTCCGGCCATGTTTCCCGCGCTGTTGTTATCTCCCAGCATGGAGGTCAATGCGGCTACTCCGCCGGATTGATCCTGTGACGATTGGGCGGATGACATCATGTCCTGTATGCCGGGTACGACCTCGGCAATCTGTCCGAATTCACTCTGAAAGGTTACCCTGGGCCAGGTTAAACAGGGCTCCGGCACCACCAGAGGCTTGTTCCGAAGTGATTCCTAGTTGACTGGTGAGTGTGTTCAGTAGTCCATCGGCGAAGGCCGTGGAAGTATTGAAGATGAGCAGGCATAGGGTAAAAGCGCGAAATAGGCGAGCCATTATGAATCCTCGATCGTGATGTTATGTCCGAGGGATATTATATTCCCATGAGGCCGGGGGTTATTACCATCCTTTGTGAAAGGATGCCTGATTACCCAATTTACTCAGCCAGTGGATGGGTTGCCAACAGTCGTTTTGAATCATGGGTTTTGAGTGTGAAAGGTTACCCTGGGCCAGGTTAAACAGGGCTCCGGCACCACCAGAGGCTTGTTCCGAAGTGATTCCTAGTTGACTGGTGAGTGTGTTCAGTAGTCCATCGGCGAAGGCCGTGGAAGGATTGAAGATGAGCAGGCATAGGGTAAAAGCGCGAAATAGGCGAGCCATTATGAATCCTCGATCGTGATGTTATGTCCGAGGGATATTATATTCCCATGAGGCCAGAGTTTATTGCCATCCTTTGTGAAAGGATGTGACAAGTGTGGTAATGGGTGTTTCCGTAGCCTGTTCCGGGTGCGTCAGCTCTGATCAGTGTAGACAGCACTTGCGGAACGCCTTGCCACTGCCACAGGGGCAGGGATCGTCGGGCCCGGCCTGGGGTTTGACAAACTGAATCCGCGCGGCCGGTTTTTCCTTACGATGATCTTCGTGGGGCCAAAAGGCGCGAATCAGTGGGATGTTACGCAGTATCGCTTCGTGAAACGCCTCGATTTCGTCGTCATCATACTGATATCCGGCCCACTCCGTGGCCTGAGTGAAGGCCATGATCGGTGCTACCAATGAGGTGATCCGTTCGCCACCGGTCTGCCAGGCGTCGGCAGAGAGTTCAATGCCATATCGGAAACCTTCGCACCAGTTGTCCACCAGGGTATAGAGATATCCGTCGATCTCCCGTTCGAGAAAGATCGGTTCGAATTCCCCAGGGTGATTCTGAAGGTTTTCATTGACATCGTTCATGTGGCGCATCATCAGCGAAACGATCTGATCAAAATCCTCCTCGTCTTCCCAGACGGGTTCGACATCACCCCACACTGCGGGTATCCACAACGCTGGCGGGATGGGCTCTGGCCCACTGACGATCGCGGTGAAGAAGCCATCCAGCATGGAGAGATCAAGGATACCTGAGTTGAGTGGCTCACCCTCTTCGAGGGCCTCATCCTCGACCCGGTACAGAAGAAACTGGTCAAGCGTTTCGAGTTCATCCGGATTGAGCGACTGGGGTGTTTCGAGCATGGAATTAGGGACTTCCCGGAGAAAATTCCAGTAAACAACGATACCCCGATTATTTCAATTCCAAATGTTTCAATTCGATCCATTCCTGGGGCGACATGTTTGAGACCCTTGCCCAGTTGTCTTCCACTTCATAGACGAAAACGCTTTGACCTTGCCGGTAACGTCCGGTTATATGGCCGGAGCCTGGCGCCTGCCTGGCGGATGCCCTGTTGGAGACCACCCGGTAGACCCGGGGCATTTTCAGATGGGAGAGACGCAGCACACCCGGATCCCGGGTCAATCTCAGGGTCTGTGAATCTTGTGTCGGGTTGTCGGGGGTGAGGTGGCACTGTTTGTTCTGTGCAATGCAGCCATTGCCGCAGGGTTTACCCTTGATGCAGTTGCGTGCATTGACTGAAACGGGAGACAGCGTCAAGAAGACTGTGAGCGTACAGATGAGACTTAAGCATTCCTTGCTTGGCATGGTAATTCCTTGTGGGATGATATGTGGGGCCTGTGCTCCGGTGGTTGAACTCAGTACAGGTTATCACTGAACTGGGCGGATGATCGAGTCTCCGAGGGGATGCAATCAGGTGCCAGGGATCGTTATATACGCGGGAGAGAGTATGGCTGGACCCAAGTATCCAGTTGAAAACGAGCAGCTCCGCATGAGCGGCCCAGCCAAAAACCAGTGCGGCGGTCAGCCTGTGCCTGTTCATTGCAACCTCCTGGAGAGTGCTCGTTGCTGAATTGCCGGGTTAATAGCTATTGGTCTGATTGGGGTTTTCGATTTTGTTCGGTGTGAGTGGTGTTGGGCGATGTCTTGAGTCCGCAATTTGAGCGACATTCGGGGAAGGTCTCGGGGAATAGGCTGCTGAGCCGACGCGAGATCGAACCGCGGTGACGGGCGAGCCAGGTGTAGCAGATCTCGGTGGCCTGGGAAAACAGGGGCCAGCGGGTCGGTGCGACCAGCCAACCCAGTTCGATGGCTTCCAGGGCCAGGCGAAACACCTCAGGCCCCTCGATGATGACGCCATCCGCCCGTCGCGCATGAATTCGCGCAAGCAGTGCCTCCTGTGAGCGGCAATAGGTGCGCGGGTTGAAGTCCGTGGCGGTGATATCGATGAAGATCAGGCGTTGGTGGCGATCGGCTTTACGTAGACGTGCTACATCGGCGCTGCAGATGGGGCACTGACCATCATAGAGGAATTCGAGGGGGTAGTGTTTCGGGTCCATGATTTTCTCCTTAATAGTCTGTAATTTCTGTAGTAAATGAAATTATCAGGTAAAAAAACCTAGCTTTTCGGTTCGCGACGCACCAGATTACGGATCTTCGCCCCGAGCTTCATCACCTTCATCAGGGTTTCGGGTTCCAGGCGCAGCATCTCGTCCGACCAGTGTGTCATGATGGTGATGAATTGCTGGGTCTCTTCGATGCGCTTGCGGGTTTCGGCAGACTCTTTTTTCAGATCCGAGCTTTCCAGCAGATCTTTGAGAACCTCCTGGGTGGGTTCAATTTCCCGTTGTTTGCGACCTTCGACGATGAGTTTGAACAGTTCCCAGACGTCCTTGGATGTCTCGAAATGATCCCGCCGATCTCCCAGGAGATGCACCACCTTGACCAGACGCCAGGAGAGCAGTTCCTTGAGGCTATTGCTCACATTGGAACGCGCCACGCCCAGGGTATCGGTGATCTCCTCGGCAGTGAGTGCCCGCTCCGAGAGGTAGAGCAGAGCGTGTATCTGGGCAACGGTGCGGTTGACCCCCCAGCGGGTGCCCATTTCACCCCAGTGGAGTACGAAGCGTTGTGTGATCGGAGAGAGTTCCATGGGACAAGTATAGGAATTCAGTAGTTTCTGTCAATAGTGAAATATTGGTGGCGAGGTGCGCTGGGTTCTATTTTTGTACAGTAAAACATTTCGTTACATAACAAAAATGGAAAGTTACGCTTTTGCCTGGAATTATTATTCAGAGTCGCGGGAAATTTGGAGCCTGGTTGGTGCGCGCATGGTGTTCAGAGCTTCGCGTATTTCGATCGGGTGCAATTGCAGCATCAGTCTCTCATCAAAGGAAAGGTAATGAATACGCATATCATCAAGGATTTGAAACTCACGCGATTGTTGTTGTTTATGGCGCTGATCTTCAGCAACGATCTAACCGCTGAGGAGACAGAGCAACTGGAGCAGATCACCGTCTCGCCAGACCGGGAACCCTCGAGCCTCGAGAGCGCACCGCCCCTCGGTTACCGTATTGACAGCGAAACCCTTTCCGCGATACCGGGAGGTGGCAGCGACCCCTTGCGCGCCATGCAGGCGCTACCGGGGGTGACCGTCAACAACGATACCAGCGCCGATCCGGCAATCCGCGGTTCCCGTCCTGAGGACAACAGCTACTATGTCGATTTCCTGCCCGCGGGGTACCTGTTCCACGCGGGAGGCACAGTGAGTGTCTTCAATGCCCAATTGGTGGAGAGTTTCGAATATTACCCGGCGGCCTATGGCGCTGAGTATGCCGGGGGTACCGGTGCGGTGATCGACACCCGTCTGCGTGATCCGCGCACTGATGCCTTCACCGCAACCCTTGATGTCAGCATGCTCCAGGCGGGTGCCCTGATCGAAGGGCCGGTGAGTGACGGGCAGTCATTCTATCTGGCGGGCCGCATGAGCTATATGGATCTGTTGCTTGAAGGGATGGTGGAAGACAATGAAGACGGCATCGATTTCGTCCAGTTTCCCAAATACACGGATTATCAGGGTAAATATCTTTGGAAGCTCGACGGTGGCAGTCGCATCAGGGTGCAGGCCAACGGAGCCAGCGATGAGATGAAGTTGACCCTTGACTCCGACGCCGATGCGGCGGTGAACGAGCCTGTTCTGGTCGGCACCCACAGTAATGATATTGCCTACCATAGCCAAGGGTTGGTTTGGGAGGCCTCCCCGGGGCGCAACGACTCTGCGCTGGCTACCGGACACATGAGCAGCGATATCAGCGCCCATGCCGCCTCGGCGGGGGATTGGGATGTGAAAACCGATACCTGGTACGCCAAGGGGCGATGGGCCCAAGCTCTGGGTACTGATCATCTTGTCGCCCTAGGCGGGCAGGTGAGTCGCATGAAGATTGACTATGATGTCAATTTCCGAGACGCCGGTTGTACCGAATTCGAAGCCGATTGCAGTTACACCGACTCCGATCTGCTCAGCAGCAACACAGAATTAGAGGTGAATTCTGAACAGCTCTACCTTGAAGAGAACTGGTATCCCAATGAGCAATTCGCCTTAACCGCGGGTCTCTCCGGAAATCATGAAGACTATCTTGATGAGC
>JARRNW010000344.1:0-7847 GCA_037384565.1 Candidatus Thiodiazotropha sp. | reverse complement strand
TGTTTTCATGGTTCCTCCAGATGTCTTCCTTAGGGCTCGGGAAAAATCAGTGATTCATCTAAACTGGGGTGAAATTTCTACTCGGGCGGTTCTTTCCTGTGCAATGTCCTGTTGAGCAGAACCCCTTATCCGATCAGATGACTGGTTTCGTGGGCCACCCCGTTGGGTGTGGAAAAATTAGTAACATGGTCGTTCATATTAACTCGAAAGGACCCAATTTGTGACCCTAGGGTTTCAAAAGAGGTGTTAGAAGCGCAGTACGAAGCCTGTTGAGGCTCGTGCGAACTATGGTGAAACTGGTGGTGGATCTGGTGCACTGGGTCAGGGCTAGGCTCAGCGTTCCCAGGGTGTCGCTTGTAATTGATATATATCATGAAATATCTGTTCTTTCGAGTCTATGATCGAACAGTGATCAATTCGAAAGGGAGGGCCTGCTGCCTCAAGGTAAGGATCATCATCACGCGATGATCGCCTATCAGAATGCTCGGTTTTTGGCCCGGGCAATCCAGATAACTCGATCTCTTAAATAGACGCAGGCCGGTTTTTTGCTCTGTTTCACGATACAATCGGATACAAGGGCAGCGCAATCTACATTGGGTTCCTAGTCGAGTGTAATAAAAAGCCACTTGTTGGGGGTGGGGGCAGCAGGTTCGAAATAAACCTTACCAAACCGTACGGATTCTAAATTTATATAGAAGTTGAATTGCTGGGCGGATTTTGGTTCTGCGAGCTATCTCTCTGTTTGAGGTCATTTGCATGGTTGACATGCCATTGATGGATAATAATGGGCGGTATTTGCCCGTCTATTGACCAACTCGATTGATGGGTTACTGCAAGCCGACGGGTACCTGGCTCAATTCTTGAGAAAACCATCGTTATAGGGTGGTAATTCGGAAGATGTAGCATAAGTAGCTGTATTATATGGATTATTAGGAATTTGATCCGTTACCTGAAAAGCGAGTAAGGAAGGGTTGTTGGGCGTTTATTGGACTTCTTGGAGTGAGCGGTTTTGCCAAGAGTATTGCTGATAGAGCATTCCACCACAATACGGCATATTGAAAAGAACCTACTGATCAGGGCGGGTTACGAAGTCGAAGTGGAATTCGATTATCCGTCAGCCCTGAAACGGATCCGTACGGGTGCCAGCGATGGTAGCGGCTTCAATGCCGTGCTGTTGGGATGGTCCGATCACGTCTCGCCAGGCAAGGACGAACTCTACGATTACCTGCATCAGCCAAATATCCTCTCTCTACCCATTATCATCTTCAATCACGAATCTGAGCCTGCATTGGCCGCGATGGCAAAACTCAGACCTAACGCGGTGTTTCTGCTTTGGGAAGAGTATCTTCGCACACCGGATGTTCTGGCTCTGCTGCTGGGTCTGAGGAAGGAGAAACACCGCAAGCCAACTGGGGGAGCCTCATCACTGCAACCGATTCGAGTGTTGTTTGTCGATGATTCGATCACGGTACGCCACAAATATCGAAGACTCCTGACCGCAAATGGTTATGACGCGGAAACGGCGGGTTCTGTGGAAGAGGGGTTCGAAAAGGCACTGGAGAACAACTTCGACATCGCCATTGTCGACTATTTCATGCCGGGCGCCACGGGCGATATTCTGTGTCAACGACTACGGGAACACCCCACAACCGCCAGCATTACCACGGCGATTATCACGGCCTCCTATCTGGATAAAGCGATTAAAAATTCACTTGAAGCCGGAGCGGTGGAGTGCATGTTCAAAAATGAGAGCGACGATCTGTTTCTCACCCGGATTGACGCGATGAGTCGGCATATACGGGCGCACAAATCCATTACCAAAGAGCGGGAGCGCCTGGGAGGTATCCTGAGGTCCGTTGGAGATGGGGTCTATGGTGTGGACACCGATGGCAGGATCTCCTTTATCAATCCCGCCTGCCGACGGATACTCGGCTATGATCTGGACGAGCCGTTGATCGGTCAATCCGCCCTGGAACTCTTTCACTATGCCGACCAGGAAGGACAACCGATCGATGAGGTGCAGTGCTTTCTGCAACGAACCTATGAGAAAAGTGAGTCTATTCAGGGGTGGGAGACCCTGTTTTGGCACAAGAGCGGCGCTGCGATTCCCGTTGAATGCACAGTCTATCCGTTAACCATTAATGACCGCTGCGAGGGATCCGTGGTGGCCTTTCGGGATATCTCGGAGCGTAAACTTCTCGAAGAGGAATTGCGCTGGCAGGCCACTCATGACGCCCTGACCAAAATCTACAACAGGCGTTATTTTGAGGAGCAACTTAAAAACGAAACAGGGCGATTGAAGCGCAGTAATGAGATCTGTGCGTTGTTGTATATCGATCTTGACCGTTTCAAGTATATCAATGACACCGCCGGACATGTCGCCGGAGATCAGTTACTGATCGAGATCGCGCACAAGATGACTCAGCGGCAGCGCAAAACCGATATGGTGGCGCGTTTGGGCGGCGATGAATTCGCCATTATTTTACGCAATGTGAATGTCGCAACGGTTCATCAGGTGGCCGAAGGCTATCGTGAAATGCTCGATCATTACATGTTCAGCTATAACGGAAAACAGTATAAGGTCAACGGAACCATCGGTATTGCTCTGATCGATAAGAACTCGGAATCCGCCAGTGATGTTCTGGCCAATGCGGATATTGCCTGTCACATCGCGAAAGGCGAGGGACGAAATCGTACCCATCTGTTTATACCCGAAAATGACAGTAAGCAGGCCATGGATCAGGATCTGGGCTGGTTTTCTCGTTTGCACAATGCATTGGAGAACGATCATCTGCTTTTGCACTATCAACCCATCATCCCGTTGGCGCATATCCCTGCCGACTTGATGAATTGCGGAGATGGGCCGATCGTGGAAAAGTTACTCGAATTCGTACCTCAGGAAACCCAGGTCAATGAGGTATTGTTGCGGCTGAGCGATCCTACCTGGGGAGTCGTCTATCCTGGTGCGTTTCTGCCAACCGCGGAGCGCTTTAACATGATGGACAAGGTAGATGGCTGGGTGGTGGCTGCCGCGTTCAAAAAGCTCGCAACACTCCAGGCGTCGGGTTTTCAGGGTAGTTTTTCAATCAATCTATCGGGCCAGACAATCGGCAACACCAATCTGATCACTGTGATTGAAGAGCTTATTGAGAAGCTGCAACTTGATTCAAGCAAGGTGATCTTTGAAATCACGGAGACCTCTGCGGTATCCAATCTGATATCCGCGCATGAATTGATCACCCGCTTGAAAGCCTTGGGATGTCGTTTCGCACTGGATGACTTCGGCAGTGGCTTTTCCTCGTTTTCACATCTCAAGCATCTACCGGTGGATTTCATCAAGATCGATGGTCTGTTTGTTCGCGGTGTGACATCCGATCCGAGTGATCGGGCAATCGTCCATTCGATCAATGACATCGCTCACTCCCTGGGCAAAGAGACCATAGCGGAGTATGTGGAAAATGCGGAAATCCTGCAGTTTCTCATTGAAACGGGTGTGGACTATGTACAAATGCCCATGGTCAAGCGGGGCAGGAGTGCCATAAGGCCGAACAGGATCAGGTAGAACGCCACAATATAGGACAACAGTCTCGGCCAGATCAGTATCGCGATGCCGGAGAGTATCGATATCAGTGGTGAGTACAGGGTGATGTCCATCGTAAAACCTCCTATTGATTCTTGTCTGTACGACATAAAACTTTACGCAGGAATTATGCCGTATATCCCGAACCGCCATTAAACAGGCACGCTAGTTCAGGACACTACACTAGAGTATCGAGCTCATCATTCTGGCGTATGCCGGACTCCAGAAATAGCGCACCATCAAGCATTCTGGATACCAGCATACGCCGGCATGAGGTTTAAGTAAGTACCTTTCTCCATAGAGATCCCTTTGACAACTTTGCGAAGTGGAAACGCATCGGTTGTCACGCACCAGGGGTTGGGGCAGATCAACCAGAATCGCCCGGGACTTCGATTGCTCTATCAGGCGTCTGCCCGATTTTCGGTGCTTGGTCATTTGGCAGGGCACTTGCAACCCCTAACTCCATTGACGTCGGTTCCTGAGGTTTTGCGGGACCGGGACAGTGAGCAGAAAAGGGAGAACTGAAAATGAACAAACGTCGCGCACTCATGCTCGTGCTGGTGTTACTGGTGGGTGGTGTCTCTGCAGTGTACTACTACAACTATCAGGCAGCACATCCCTCCACCTCAGATGCCTACCTGGGTATGCATGTGGTAGAACTGGCCCCTCAAGTCAGTGGTTCCATCGTCTCGGTAGCCGTACACAGCCACCAGAGTGTCCGTCCAGGGGATCTGTTGTTTCAGATCGATCCGAAACCCTATCAGTTGGCGGTCGACAAGGCCCGTGCCGATCTGCGTCAGGCGCGCCAGTCCCTCGCGGCATCAGAGTCCCAGGTCAGTGCTGCCCAGGCGCAGATGGATGCCGCCCAGGCAACCTGGGAGGAGGTCCAGCGCCACTCCGAGCGTATCCTGGATCTGGTGGCCAAAGGCACGGTGTCCCGGGATCAAGGCGATGAAGCTGCCCGTTCACTCAAGGATGCACAGGAGAGCCTGGTGGCGGCCCAGGCAGAACTCTCCGCAGCCAAGGCACGCAGAGGTGCGCCGGGTGATGAAAACGCCGCAATCGAAGCGGCTCAGGCCAGTTTGTCGCAAGTTCTGCTGGATCTGCGGCATACCCAAGTCGTGGCGCCGGGTAAGGGAATCCTCGGTGAGGTGAATCTTCGTCAGGGCAGTTTTGTGGGTGTGGGGCAGAGTCTGTTTGCTTTGGTCGAAACCGATGAGGTCTGGGTTGATGCCAATTTCAAGGAAACCGATCTGCTCAGGATTCATCCTGGGCAGCCAGCCAGTATTCAGGTGGATCTCAAACCGGGCCGAACCTTCAAGGGCCAGGTCGAGAGTCTGAGTCCAGCTTCGGGCAGCGCCTTCTCCCTGCTACCACCTGAGAATGCCACGGGTAACTGGGTCAAGGTGACACAGCGCTTTCCAGTGCGCATCCGTCTACTGAATCCGGCACCGGATCTGCGTCTTGGTGCCAGCAGTGAAGTTTCGATCGACACAACCCTGGCGCAGTAGGAAGGGGTATATCATGGACATGAAAACACAATCGGAAGGGTTACCCAACCGGCTTATTTCCGGACTCACACTGATGTTAACCACCGTGATGGTTATCATGGATATGACCATTGTGAATGTCACTCTGCCGCACATGATGGGCGCCCTGGGCGCGACTGCAGACCAGGTGACCTGGGTCTTGACCGGTTATATCGTCTCTGAGGCGGTGACCATCCCACTAACCGGATATCTGGCCGGGCGGTTTGGACGTCGCCGGGTTCTGCTGTTTGGTATCGGGGGCTTTGTACTGGCTTCCGCTCTCTGCGGCCAAAGCACCTCACTTGCGGAAATTGTCGGTTTTCGTCTGTTGCAGGGCATTGCTGGCGCACCGCTGATTCCCTTGTCACAAGCAGTTCTGGTGGGTGCCTTTTCAGCGCAGGAACGCGGCAAGGCCATGGCGATCTGGGGTATCGGGATCATGCTGGGACCGGTGCTCGGACCCACCGTGGGTGGTTTTGTGACCGAGCATCTGAATTGGCGCTGGGTGTTCTATATCAACCTCCCGGTCGGAATACTCAACCTGATGCTAGTGGCCCGGGTGATCCAGGAGACACCCCGGCGCGATGTGGGGACCGATCTGATCGGTGCCGTACTGATGGTGATCGGTATCGGCAGCTTACAAACGCTGCTGGATCGGGGTAACCAGGAGGGATGGTGGCAATCGGGCTTTATCGATCTGTTGAGCATTGCCGCCGTACTGGGGATCGGCCTGTTCATCCTGCGTAGCCTGAGTGTTGATCAACCCATCGTCGATCTCCGGCTGTTTCGTGACCGCAACCTGGCGCTCGCCTCCGGGATGATGCTGGTATTTGGCCTGGGCCTGTTCGGAACCATCGCGATTCAGCCGATCATGCTCGAACGACTGTTCGGATATCCGGTCGAGACCACCGGCCTGGTGATGGCGCCACGTGCCCTGGGGTCGGCGCTTTCCATGGCACTCATGGCCCGATTGACTTCACGAGTGGATCACCGTTGGCTGGTAGGTAGCGGCATGTTGTTGGCCGCCTTAGGCACCGGTCTGATGGCGCGCTATACCCTGAACGCCAGTCCCGCCTGGATGATCTGGCCCGGTGTGGTACAGGGGCTGGGCATGGGGGCCGTGTTCGTACCCTTGTCGAATATGGCTTATGGAACCTTGAGCCATGAACAGGCGGATGCGGGTGCCGGATTGTTTAATCTGGCGCGCACCATCGGCAGCGCGATCGGTGTCTCCATCGCGGCGACCTATTACACGCGATACACCCAGATTGACTGGCATCAACTTGGCGGGCATATCCAGCCATTCAATCCTGCGCTGCATCACTGGCTTGCGACTCAGGGACTGACGCTAAATAACAACACGGCTGTGACCCGACTGGCGCGGACATTGAGTGAGCAGGCTTCAATGCTTGCCTTTACTCAGGTATTTGAACTCATTGCGATGAGTTTCCTGCTGATGGCGCCGTTATTACTTCTGCTCAGGTCAAGTAAGGAGTGAGTAAAGCTGAGATGAGGCACTTTTTTACAGGGGATGACTTCGGTCCTCACGGATTCCGTTTCGCTCCATCTGGGCTACGTTAGGCAATGGTATTCACTGAAGCCCGAAATCACCGTCATTTTCAGGGATGCCATCCCTATTCTGATGCATACAAAAAAAGCCCAGATGGTAAGGATTCCAATCGGGGCAAGGGCCTTGGAGCAGCCCGTTAAGGCACTGGGTTGATCGTCTCCAGAATCGCTTTAATGAACCGTTATGAGCCGGAAGGCAGTACCATGAATGTGTCGAACTCGACGTTATCGGCAACCCGGGCCTGGATATCCACGCGCCGGTTGGGTGCCAGACAACTGATCAGTTGGTTCTTGTCCTGGGTGCCTGTACAGGTCACCAGGGGATCTGAGCTGCCATCACTCAGGGCTTCGATCCGACCGGATGGGATGCCTTTTTCAACCAGATAGTTCTTTACAGCGTCAGCACGGCGTTGCGCTAAATGTGCATTGTATGGAAACGGACCGATGGTATCGGCGTGACCTGTGATAATGATGCCATGTAGCAGATCATTGTCGTCGATACTGTCGGCCAGACTATCCAGGTCGGCTTTTACATTGTTACTGAGTGTTACTTTATCGAAACCGAAAAATTCGGAATCGTCGAGGGTGTATTGGATCAAGTCATCGCTCTGTTCGAATACCACATTAGGTTCTGGGCAAGTGGGCATGGAATCGTTCCATGCGCCGGTGTGCACGCATTCACCACTGACGGAAGTCACCGGTTGCCCATCACTGTCATACAGATATCCGGGAATCTCACTGGCTAGTAGCGGATTCGCAAAGGTCAATGTGCCTGCGAAAACACTGCCCAAAATGGTTTTGTGTGTCAGTTTCATGTGTCGTCTCCTGTGTGTCTTTCGCGGATCGGTAACCCGTGTGAAGGGCTTGATATATCATGTGCAAACAGAATGCCAGGGGTGGCATCCATCTGGATGTCGTGGTGTTAAGCGGACAAAGATCGTGAATTCAAGGTGTTTTGGGTGTTATTCACCGGTGGTTTTCAACCACTCCGTGTTATGAGCCAGCAAGCACTCCACTTGGTTCGTTGGTTTAAACCTACAAAAATCAGTTGACCGCTCCATTCTAATAACAGGTATCTGATTTTGAAGAAAATAGCTTCGATGGCTATGGTCACCTTCATGGATAAACCCAGACCGGGTCATGTCCTACCGATCTGGGCATCTCTGGGT
>JARRNW010000343.1:0-4355 GCA_037384565.1 Candidatus Thiodiazotropha sp. | reverse complement strand
AAGTGGGTAATCAGGTAAGTTTAAGTAAGTACCATTCCCGCGGAGTGCGCCAAGCCCCTTAGCGTCACGCTGATCGGTTCACTTTCTACGTTACACCGCACAAGTTACTGAGCGGCCTGCCGAGACGGGCTGTTCGCTTCCAGACAGGACTGAGGGATCAACCCACTGTCATCGATGATGGGTTTCAATCCGACCCAGACATTGTCTTTCATAATCGGCTGAGCCTGATCATTGGGGTGAATGCCATCGGCTTGCATCAGCTTTGGATCAAGCGCCACACCCTCAAGAAAAAACGCCACCAAGGGAACTGATTCCGCTTTGGCGACATCAAAGTAGATTTGATGAAAGGCTTGCACGAAATCAGGGCCATAATTTGGCGGCAGTCGCATTCCCAATAGCAATACCCGGGCACCGGTCTGTTTGGCGAGCTGCACCAAATGTTGCAGATTAGCCCTCAGCTCCCGTAGATTGATACCACGCAGACCGTCATTGCCGCCCAGCTCTATGATCACCAGATCAGGGTGATGTTGCTCGAGAAGTTTGGGTAACCGGCTTAAACCGCCACCGCTGGTATCACCACTGACACTGGCATTGATCACCTGGAAGGCGTCACAATGACGCTTCAGTTGATCCGCGAGCAGATCGACCCAGCGTTGTCCGCGTGCCACACCGTAACCGGCACTGAGGCTGTCACCAAGCACCAGCAGCCGAACAGGCTCCTGCGCCCAAAGCGTGAGCGGCAACATCCAGCAAAGCAGAAAAGTGAGTAGGGATTTTTTCATGTTGCAGACATCTTCCAATCCTTCACCTGTGACCGCAAGGGGTCTGGGTAAGTTCGTCGAAACCGCCCAAGGACGCCTGGATATCCTGCAACAGGTGGATCTGCATGTCGCCCCCGGAGAGGCACTGGCGATTCTCGGCGCCTCCGGCTCGGGCAAATCCACCCTGCTGGGTTTGCTCGCCGGTCTGGATGAGGCCAGTTCCGGGGAGATTCAACTGTTCGGCCAATCACTCAACACCCTCGATGAGGATGGACGCGCGGCCCTACGTGCCGGTCGAATCGGTTTCGTATTCCAATCATTTCAACTGCTCTCGGGCATGACCGCACTGGAAAACGTGATGCTGCCCCTTGAGCTGTCCGGTCAGCCTGGAGCGGAGCAACTGGCCCGACAAGCCCTTGCCGAAGTCGGTCTTGAGGCGCGTCTGACTCACTACCCTTCTCAACTCTCCGGCGGCGAACAGCAACGCGTAGCCCTGGCCCGCGCCTTTGCACCCAAACCCGAAGTGTTGTTTGCCGATGAACCCACCGCCAACCTGGATGCCCACACCGGTTCCCGGGTCGCCGATCTGCTGTTTCGCATGCAGGAGCAGCACAAAACGGTATTGATCCTGGTAACCCACGACACCGAACTGGCGCAGCGCTGCGACCGGCGACTGCATCTGCGGGAGGGTCGGCTCGATACGCCAGACCAAGAGGGCCTGTGAGCATGTCCTCCGGAAGTGCTGCCGTGAATCCCTTTACCCTGGCATTACGCCTGTTACGTCGTGACTGGCGTGCCGGTGAACTGCGTCTCCTGACCACCGCCCTGATACTCGCGGTAGCCGCGGTCACCTCAGTGAGTTTTTTTACCGACCGTATCGACCGGGCCATGGAACAACAGGCCTCGGAAGTTCTGGCCGCGGACCTGCGGCTCTCCCGAACCCGCCCCCTTCCCGACAGTCTCAGCGACGAGGCGCAGCGCGCTGGCCTCACCCAGGCAGTTACACTGGGCTTCCCCAGCGTAGTCCTCAATCAGGGCAATACCCAACTGGTGGATGTAAAGGCCGTCTCGGGGGGCTACCCGTTACGCGGACAGCTCCAGGTCCGGGACGCCTTTGATGCTGAGAGTCACCCGGCGACCGGCCTGCCCGCCCAGGGCGAAGCCTGGCTGGAGGATCGTCTGCTGCCCCTGCTGGGTCTGGCCATCGGTGACAAGTTCAAGCTGGGACAGAGCCTATTCCAGGTGACCCGTATCATCACCTACGAACCCGATCGTTCGGCCAACCTGTTCCAATTGGCGCCCCGGGTCATGATCAATCGCCAGGATGTCGAAGCTACCGGCCTGCTAGGGCCCGCCAGCCGGGTCCGCTACCATCTGCTACTCTCCGGTGACCCCGAGGCTATTCAGTCCTACACGAAATGGGTGAAGACACAGGATGTCCCGGGACTCGAGGTGGACGACATCCGCCACGCCCGTCCAGAAACCCGAGCCGCCCTCGACCAGGGGAGCCGCTTCCTGCGTCTTGCCGCCGCCACCGCAATCCTGCTCTGCGTGGTGGCCGTGGCCCTGTCCAGTCGGCGTTTCGTGGAACGCCAGTCCGATACCAGCGCTCTGCTACGCTGTCTGGGTGCGCAGCGACGTCAGGTTACACTGATCTTTCTCCTGCGCCTGCTCGGGCTGGGTCTGATCGCCAGTCTGGTGGGTAGCCTGATCGGACTGGCTGCCCAAGCGGTACTGGTTGAACTGGTCGGCCACTGGTTCACCCAGCGGATCCCACCCCCCTCGGCCTGGCCACTGTTGTCGGGGTTCGCCACCGGCATTCTGGTTCTGATCGGATTCTCCCTGCCCAGCGTAATTCGTCTCGGAGAAGTACCGCCACTGAGAGTGTTTCGCCGCGATCTTAACGCCCCCCCGCTGGGTTATCAGATCTCTCTGGGACTGGCCCTCTCGGTGTTGGTTGCCCTGCTGGTATGGCAGATCGGCGATGACAAACTGGCCTTTCAGTTAATTGGCGGCTTACTGGCCGGGTTGTTACTGTTGTTGCTCATCGCCCGCCTGCTGGTCAGGCTGCTCGCCCCGTTACGCCACCGGTCAGCGGGATCCTGGCGCTACGGTCTGGCAAGTCTGTCGCGCAACCCGACCACCACCAGTGTACAGCTGAGTGGATTCGGACTGGGTATGACGGTCCTCCTGGTCCTCGCCCTGGTACGGGTCGATCTACTATCGAATTGGCGAAACAGCCTGCCAGACAATGCCCCAAACCAGTTTCTCATCAATATTCAGCCCGGGCAGGTCGAAGGTGTCAGACAGCAACTGCAAGCAAATGGCATCCAGGATGTGGGACTCTACCCCATGATTCGCGGACGGCTCGTGCGTATCGACGAACATCCGGTCTCTGCGGATGACTATCCGAGCCCCCGTGCAAAACGTCTGGCCACCCGGGATTTCAACCTGAGTTTCGCCACTGAGATGCAGAGCGACAACCGTTCCATCGCCGGGAGCTGGTGGACTGAGTCCCAGAAGGACCAGCCCTGGTTTTCCGTTGAAGAGGGACTGGCGAAAACCCTCGGAATCAAACTCAATGACGAACTGGAATTCGAAGTAGCGGGAACAATGCTCAGCGGCAAGGTCACGAACCTGCGCTCGGTGAAATGGGACTCGTTCAATGTCAATTTTTTCGTCGTGGGCACCCCGGGTCTGTTGCAGGATCAGGCCGCAACCTACATCACCAGTTTTCACCTTCCCGCCAGTCAGCGTAACCTACTGCATGAACTGATCCAGACCTATCCCAGCATCACCGCCCTGGATGTCACCGCGCTGATGCAACAGATACGTCACATCATGGATCGTGGCGCCCTGGCGGTGGAATCCGTGTTCCTGTTCACCCTGATCGCCGGGGTGGTGGTACTCTATGCCGGCATCCAGGCAAGTTATGAATTGCGTGTTCAGGAGACGGCATTGCTCAGGACCCTGGGGCTGAGGCGCGGGCAGTTGATACGCTCGATCGCCCTGGAATTCGCCTTGCTCGGCGCTCTGGCCGGACTGGTCTCCGCGCTTTTGGCCACGGCCATCAGCTACGCCCTGTCCACCGCGGTATTCGAACTGCCCTGGAACCTTAATCCCGGATTGTGGTTATGGGCACTGATCGGAGGCGCGGCCGGTATCGGTTTCGCGGGTACTCTGGCCAGTTGGCCACTGCTCAACATCCCGCCCATGGCCGTCTTGAAAAAGGCTTAGCAGAGGCGACTCGCCCCAGTCGAAACACCACGCTGACAGGCGCTGTCACCCGTGAGGTATCGCAGACTGATCATGGGCCGCAACGCCCTAAGGGGCCTCGCACATCGCCATGAGACGGGTCATGGTATTAAGATTCCGGGTCGTTATCCTTACCTTCAGCTTGCGCTCGAAATAGTTGTTATTGAACTTTGAGTCACTGTATTTAGTGGCATATAGCGTGTATATCGTGTTTTTCTCATACCTGACGGTATCGGGTGAAAAATCCGTATTCAGCAATTCCTTTAACAACTGTTTGTCCGGCTGTGTTGCCAAAAGGGAAAAATACTGCTTCTTTCCGTCCGCTTTCTTGAACGGATT
>JARRNW010000342.1:0-4359 GCA_037384565.1 Candidatus Thiodiazotropha sp. | reverse complement strand
CCCCAGAAGGGGGAATCTGGGGCTTAAAAACGATGAAGTGATGGAATACGCGGACTGTCCGCTATTCAAAGAGTTCCTGGATTTGCAGGACCCTGGGATAAATTGTGATTATTGACGAACCCGCCTCATTCACCCAATCGTGATTAATTTCCAAGTGCTGAACAGTAGCTTTTGTCAATCAGATGAAACGCACATGGCAACTCGAATAAACGACTTCGTGCTCGAGTTGAAGTCGGGATCTTATATCAAATAACCGGTCTTTTGGTAGGGTTTTTGTTCAACGTTGTTCATTAAAACCGTTTAAAAACAGTTGCTTCCAGTGATTCATTACACGCCAATGTCGATGTAGGAGCGCGCCAGTTTTTGCAGCGCGATCATGTACGCCGCCGTACGGTAGTCTTCAATCAGCGGGTTGCGTTGCCGGATATCGATGATCTCCTGCATTGCCTGTCGCATACTGTCATCCAGACCGGAACGCACCAGATCGAGTTCATCGGCACCCCTGCTGAGACTGTTACTGATCCACTCTGGAACGCTGCGTCCGGTGGTTTCTTCCAATGCCGCCACGATATTGCGTCCACGGGACTCATCGAGGCGGCGTTCGATGCGGCCGAAACGCATGTGACTGAGATTGCGTATCCACTCGAAATAGGAAACCACCACACCTCCGGCATTGACATAGGCATCCGGAAGAATCGTGATACCCCGGTTTCGCAGGATGCGGTCGGCCTCGAAGGTCACCGGACCGTTGGCCGCTTCAGCAATTAGTTTGGCTTTGATATTGGGGGCGTTGCTTTCGGTGATCGCCGCCTCGATCGCGGCGGGTATCAGAATGTCGCATTCATACTCGAGTACCGAATCGCCACTCTCGATAAACTCGCCACCGGCAAAACCCTTCAGTCCCCCATGGGAGGTGCGGTGATAATAGGCCTCGTCCACATGGATACCATCCGGGTTGTAGATCGCGCCATCGTTCTCGATGATGGCGATGATTTTTACCCCATCCTCTTGCGAGAGAAACTTGGCTGCGTGGTATCCCACGTTACCCAATCCCTGGATGATAATCCGCTGGCCTTCCAGGTTGCCCTCCAGACCGCTCTCACGGAGTTCTTCCTTATGCCGGAAGAACTCCTGCAGTGCATACTGGACCCCTCGTCCCGTGGCCTCGGTGCGTCCGTTGACGCCGCCATGCGCCACCGGCTTTCCGGTTACGCAGGCGAGGGCGTTGATGTCTTCGGGATAGTGGTGCTTGTAGGTATCGGCGATCCACGCCATCTCCCGTTGCCCGGTGCCCATGTCAGGTGCCGGAACATTGGTGGAGGGGCTGAGAAAACCGGCCGCGGCGAGTTCCCGGGCGAATCGCTGGGTGATGCGTTTCAGTTCCTTCCGGGTGTAGTTGTTGGGATTGATGTACAACCCCCCCTTCGAGCCACCGAAAGGTACATCCACGATGGCGCATTTGTAGGTCATCAATGCCGCCAGTGCCTCTACTTCGGGTTGATCAACACTTTCGGAATAACGTAAACCGCCTTTTGCCGGCAGGCGATGGATACTGTGCACGGCACGCCAGCCGGTGAACACCTCGACCTTGCCACGGATCTCTACAGGGAAGGTGACCTGCAATACCGATGCGCAACACTTGATGGCATTGGCGATCCCGGGTTCCAGGTCCATCAGGGCGAGGGCGCGATCCACCATGTGATCAACACTTTGTCGAAAGGTAAGGCCAGAGGGGTTTTCAGTCACGTTACACGCTCTCAGGGTTATTGTTGAAGAGTTCTTCCGCCGTCCACCGGTATGATCTGACCGGTTATATAATCGGCGTCCCGGTGTAAAAACACCACGGTACGGGCAATATCGGATACCTGGCCGGGGCGTTTCAATGCGGTTCTATCCAGTATGGTTTCACGCGCCTCTTTACTGAGGCCATGTTCCGGCCAGAGGATCGCACCCGGCGCGACACCGTTTACCCGGATCTCCGGGCCCAGTTCCCGGGCGAGGGATTTGATCAGCATGGCGTTTCCGGCCTTGGCAATAGAGTAGATGGGGTGGTCTTTCAGTGGCCGGAAGGCATGGATGTCCACTAGGTTGATAATCGATCCACGGCGTTCCCGCAACAGCGGAGCGGCGGCGCGGGAGAGAAAGAAGGGTGCCTTGAGATTGGTGCCGATCAGATCGTCCCAGTGGGACTCTGTGGCCTCGTCCAGAGGGGTGGGATAGAAACTCGAAGCGTTGTTGATCAACAGGTCGAGCCCCTGGTTCAATTGCTGTACCTGATCGATCATCCGTTGGTGACTCGCGGGGTCCAGCAGGTCGGACTGAATCAGATGGATCGAATCGGGTCTATGGGCTTGCAAACGCTGCTTGAGGTTTTCAGCGGCCTCTCGGGAATGCCGGTAATGAATGCACAGGTCCATGCCCAAAAGATGGAGCTGCTCGGCGATCGCGGCCCCGATGCGATGGGCCGCTCCGGTGATCAGTCCGGTCTGTCCGGACAGTGGCAACGGCTGCGTGCCATCGGATGGGCTTTGCATCATCAGGAAACTCCCCGGTAGATCTTCAGTTCAGTTGTGAGTGGTTCTTTGATTTCACCAATCGGCATGACTCACTGCACCAGAGCGCAAAATGGAATCGCTTTGGATGACGCGGACTCCGCGCTCAGGCTCCTTCCGGCAGCAGATTGCTGCATGGGGCGAAAAGTACCTTGATGCCGTTAGCTTAACCGATTAAGGTGCCCGAATATCGTAACTTTAGCGGATTCATGCAGGTTTCTGAACCATGTCGGATTTCCTCAATCCCCAATCCCGCTTCACCGCCCACATGCTACCGATGCCGGATGCCAGAGCTCAGGCAGTCAGCGAGCGTTTGATACGCCAGATCTGTCGGGAAATCGACAAGTCGGGTGGCATCCTGCCGTTCGACAGCTTCATGGAGCGGGCACTCTATGCTCCGGGGCTCGGGTATTATGTAGCCGGCAGTCGCAAGTTTGGAGAGACGGGGGACTTTATCACCTCACCGGAAGTCTCGCCCCTGTTTGCTCAATGCCTGGCGCGGCAGATCGTACCGGTACTGGAGACGCTCGGCTCTGGACAGGTCCTGGAATTCGGGGCGGGTTCCGGACGGTTGGCTGCTGATCTGATGCTGGGTATGGAGCAGCTGGGCAGTCTTCCCGAACGTTATGCAATACTCGAGGTCAGTCCGGAACTTCGGACACGGCAGAAGCAGACCCTGGAAACCGAAGCGCCTCACCTGCTGTCCCGGGTATGCTGGTTGGAACGGTTACCGGATCGGTTTTCCGGTTGTGTTATTGCCAATGAGTTGCTGGATGCAATGCCGGTCAGCCGTTTTCGCATTCGGGATCGACACATCGAGGAGTGTTTCGTCGGATTTGACAACGGGGCATTCCAGGAGTCTTTCCGACCGGTGATTACTGCGGGACTGGAACAGGCGGTAGAACAACTGCAGAGTCAGTTGGATCGGGCGCTGCCCGACGACTATATCTCGGAAATCAATCTGCGCCAGAGTGCATGGTTGAAGGCTTTAGGTGATTCGATCGTGCAGGGGGCCGTACTGTTGATCGACTATGGCTACGGGGCGGCGGAGTACTATCATCCCCAGCGTAACCGGGGGACACTGATGTGCCACTATCGTCACCGGGCCCATGGGGATCCCTATCGCTGGGTGGGGCTCCAGGATATCACCAGTCATGTGGACTTCACCGCCGCTGCCCGGGCGGCGCTGGAGTCGGGATTTCAGCTGGGGGGATATACCACTCAGGCCCATTTTCTGATTGCCAATGGCCTGGATGCCCTGCTGGCGGAATCGGATCCCAACGATGTGGCCCGTCACATGGCCCTGGTGCAGGGGGTGAAGAAGCTGACGTTGCCTTCCGAAATGGGGGAAAAGTTCAAGGTTCTTGGGTTGTTGAAAGGACTTTCAATCAATCTTCAGGGATTCTCTCTGAGGGATTTTTGCGAAAGGTTGTAAAGACCGAGGTCGGTCGGATAGCGGGCGTCAATTCGTCCCAGGCAACAGCATATAGGGTGGTATGGGTATAGGTAATTTCTTGAAAAGCAGGATATTTCCACGCTCATCCCGCATAATCATCCGTCCGTCATCGAGGCGATACTCGTAGGTCTGGGTGATCCCCGATTCCGGATCGTGCATCAACAGGCGGTCAGCCTCGATGCGATACTTCCCGTCACGGTAGACCTCGGCACTGGCATAAACACGAAAATAGCCGTACATGACCAGCACGACCTCGCCACTACGGCCCACCCAGATGCCATCCAGATCCGAGGCGGTTTGAGAACGGTACGGGGATTGCGCATCGTCGGGAATGAAGGATTGACCCGGCAG